>DASYBN010000022.1:0-2841 GCA_036500785.1 Acidobacteriaceae bacterium | reverse complement strand
CCGCCGGAGGTGAAGGCGAAGCCGCTGCAGGTCCGTTCCCTCGCGGTGCTCCCGCTCGAGAACATCGCAGCGACTCCGGGCCAGGAATATCTGGCCGACGGTATGACGGACGAGTTGATTGCGAGCCTGGCCAAGGTTCGCAGTCTGCGCATCACCTCCCGCACCTCCTCTATGGAATACAAGGGCACGCACAAGCCGCTGTCGGAGATCGCGCGCGAGCTCAATGTGGATGCGGTGGTCGAGGGCACAGTCCAGCGGTCGGGCGGCAATGTGCGTATCACCGCGGAGCTGGTGCAGACCTCCTCTGATCGCGCGCTTTGGGCCGAGACTTACGAGAACCAGGTCGGCGACATCCTCGCCCTGCAGCAGCAGGTGGCCAACGCGATCGTGCGCCAGATCCAGATCGAGCTCACTCCGCAAGAGCAGCAGGCACTGACCGCACCGCAGTCCATCAGTCCGGAGGCATACGAGGATTATCTGAAGGGCAAATACTATTGGAACCGCCGGTCGGAAGCCGCTCTGACAAAGGCGATCAGCTATTTCGAGCTGGCTACGAAGGACGAGCCCCAGTATGCGCTCGCTTATGCCGGACTCGCCGACTGCTATAGCATCATCGGCGCGGCAATCGTCGGCACCGTGCCCGCAAGAGACGTGGCTTCCAAAGCCGAAACCGCCGCCATCCGCGCCATCGAACTGGGCCCGAATCTGGCTGAGTCGCAAACCTCCATGGCGACGGTGCGGCTGAACTACGACTGGGACTGGGCTGGGGCGGAGCGTGGATTTCGCCGCGCCATCGAGTTGAATCCTGCTTATGCCACCGCTCACCAGCGCTATTCGCTCTATCTCATCGCCATGGGCCGCAAGGACGAGAGTGTCGCAGAGATGCGACGTGCAGTTTCGCTCGAGCCACTCTCGGTGAGTATGAACTTCAGCCTGGGATGGCGCCTCTATATGGCGCGTCGATACGACGAAGCCATTCAGCAATTGCGCACCGCCATCGCGATGGATCCTTCGCTGGCCCTGGCGCACATGGTGCTGGGCCAAGCTTATGAGCAGAAGGGCGCCTTCCCGCAAGCCGCAGCAGAGCTGACTCAGGGCGTCCAGCTAACCCACCGCAGCGCTCCCATGATTGCTGCTCTCGCGCATCTGTACGCTGTCTCGGGAAGGCCGGACCGCGCGCAGGAACTGCTGAAGGAACTAATGCATCCGGCACAGCGTGAGTACGTCTCGCCGTTCTATATCGCGCTGGTCTACGCCGGGCTAAACAAACACGCCGAGTCTCTGATCTGGCTGAACAAGGCCATCGACGACCGGTCGAATCCATGCATCTTCCTGCGGATGGACCCTGATTTCGATAACCTGCGTAAGGACCAGACGTTCATAGTTTTGCTCAAGAGATTTGGTTAGAAGCCGTGCCAGTTGAACGATGTGCGGACGAGCATTGCGAGTGCAACTGCGGCGCCGATGTTGCACTGACCGTTTCTCATCATCTTCATGGCCGACCATGTATCGGACGGGCACGCAGGACATGCGTATCAGTCTCGCCCTCTTGGCCAGCACCATCCCGCCACGCGTGCCGCATGCACCAGCCTGGTTTCCGTCTTCCAATCGGAGAAACGCAAGGCGCGAGTCGCAATTGCTGCGTCAATGAAAAGGCCCGCGATCAGCGGAGCGGGAAAGATTGGTTGGGAGTTATGCGGACTGCGCTTGCCTACAGTTCGTAGCAGCGCCAGACTCTGGCAAGATCAAGCACAAAGCCTTTCACCGGACCGCTGCCGTGGACCGTAGAATCGGCTACCGTGACCTGAGGAGTACCAGGCGCGTAGACATACACCTTGCGCGAGTAGGGATCGATCAGCCAGCCCAGCTGGACGCCATTCTCAATCCAGCGTTTCATCTTCACCTGCGTCTTGGCCAGACTATCCGTTGGCGAGAGCAACTCGATGACAAAGTCCGGGCAGAGACGGGGGAACCCGGTGAAGTCAGCGTCCTTCATGTCCTTCAACGACTCCGGCACAACGTAGGCCGCGTCCGGGCTTAGCATCGATCCGTCCGGAAGGTAAAAGCCCCCACTGGAGTCGAAAGCCCGCCCGCGCTCGTGGGTTGCCACCCAGTTGCCGAGCTGCCGGCTAATTTCTAGATTGCCGCTGCTGGTAAATCCTCCAGCTGGTGGGTTCATGAGTATCACTCCCTCGCGCGTGCGTTCAATCTGCACGTTGTCGTTGTCGCGGCACAGCGCCTCAAGCTCCGCATCGGTCAGAGGTGGGTCCAGGACCAGGCTGCGGGCTGCGGTTGTGGCGTCTACCGGCAGAAGGGTGCTCATAGGAAAATGGTACCTCCTCCGTCAAAAATCCCTGCAAAGACAGGCCCCGGCTCAGCCGGCGACGATGGCTCCGGTTCCCGTCGCCGGCAGGTCGAAGTCCGCCAGGGTCAGCGCGAAGTGCTCCGGACCGCCCGCAGCGATGGCGCGCAGCAGCGCCTTCTGCTCGGCGCGGCCGATCCAGCTGCCCAGATCGCGTCCGCTCATGCCTTCGCTCGCCTCCGCCAGTGCCGGTGTTCCCTTCTCAAGCGAAAAGGCTACCTTTTTTTTCTGGAGAAGAACCGCTAGCAGACGCTCCCGTCCGGCAAGATCCGGCAGCAGAATCGCCAACGTCTCCTGAAAGCGCGAGAGCACGGCGCGGTCGATCTGCTCAGCATGATTGGTAGCGGCGAGCAGGAACACCTCGCTGTCCCGCGACTGGATGCCGTCCAGCTCCTGCGGCAGCTGGCCGACGATCTCATCGGTCAGTGCATCATTGGAACCGGAGCGTGGCGCGGGCCCGCTCGAACAGCTGCTTGACC
>DASYBN010000021.1:0-1940 GCA_036500785.1 Acidobacteriaceae bacterium | reverse complement strand
TCGTAAACCTGTCGAGTGGCCTCGCCCGCTTCAGCCTGCCCGGCTATGCCGCCTATGGGGCGATGAAGGGCGCGGTCGAAGTGCTGACGCGTTATCTCGCGAAGGAGTTGGGGCCGCGCAGTATCGCCGTGAACACTATCGCCCCCGGCGCGATCGAGACCGACTTCGCCGGCGGCGCGGTGCGCGACAACAAACAGGTTAACGCCTTCATCGCGAGCGTGACGGCGCTCGGCCGCCCCGGGCTGCCCGATGACATTGGCCCCACCGTCGCCGCGCTGCTGAGCGAGGACAACCGCTGGATCAACGCCCAGCGGATCGAAGTCTCCGGCGGTATGTTCGTCTGAGCCGGAGACACGGCATGACACAGATCATCGTCACCACCGGCACGTCCGGCGGGGTTGGGGCGCTCGTTGCCCACCCGTTGGATCGCGTTGGTGCGGAACTGCTTCGGAGGATCGGCCTGGCCGATCTGCTCCACCCGCCGCCTCAAGCGGCCCTCTTCATTCAAGGAGAAGTTCGATGCCCTTTGCCAACATCAAAGTACCGCAGGCCGCGCTGTCGAAGGCCCAGAAGGAAGAGATTGTGCATCGCGTCACCAACATGTTTGTCGAGTATTTCAGCGAAACAGCGCGCCCGTACACTATGGTCCTGATCGAGGAAGTACCGGATGGCGGCTACGGCCGTGCCGACGAAGTGTTCGTCATCCCTGGCGCGTACCGGGCAAAAGACTAGCGCTGGCAACGGTTGGGCGCTTGTTGCTGCAGGCGCCCGATCCACAGACACGAACGGGCGGCTCCGCATCGAGCAGAGTGAACGCGGTCACGCGAGAAGGCGCGGCGCGGTATCGTGCCAGCAGTGCGTTACGCCGCGCATGACGATGACCTCGCCCTGCTCATGGTGACATGGTGACCACCTGTGCGCTATCGAACTCGACGTCGATCTCGCCTGACAACACCATCGAATAGTCCGTGGTCCCGGGCACTAATGTCGCCTGTCGCAGGAGGTTGGTGCTATTCACCGTTACTTATGATCACCATAGACCCGATAGATTTCCGCAGCGTCGACCTCAACCTACTGGTCCCTCTGAGAGTTTTGCTGGTCGAGCGACACGTCACGCGCTCAGCTGAACGGCTCGGCATGACCCAGCCCGCGATGAGCGCGTCCCTCGCGCGCTCGCGTAGGCTGTTCGCTGATCAGCTCTTGGTCCGCGGTCCTATAGGCTTGGTGCTGACGACCCGCGCCGAACAACTCCTCGATCAGCTCAACCAAGTGATGGCCATCTTAGAGGAGATGATCGCGCCACCGGCAGAGTTCGTGCCGGAGATGAGCCAGCGGACGTTCAGCCTCATCGGCCCCGATTTCATCGAGTTCATCCTCCTGCCGTCTTTGATGGCCGCATTGGCCACCGATGCCCCGAACCTGCAGGTCTTGTTTAGGACGCCGGATCCCAGGAACACTGAGGGTATGATGGCCAGCGGGGTGCTAGACCTCGCCGTCGGCTACCTCCCCGAGGCGCCGGAGGAGCTGGTCAAGCGCACGGTGTTCCGCGAGCCGTTCGTCTGCGTGGCGCGGCGCGGTAATCCACTGCTCTGCGACGACGGTCTGCCACTCGACCGCTACGTTGAGCTGCAGCACGTGCAGGTGCTCCCGGGAAACGGCACAATGTACGCTGCCGCAATCGACGGCACGCTCGCCGCCATGGGGTTGGTGCGCAAAGTCGCGCTCTGGGAGCCGAGCTTTCTCGCCGTCGCTGGCGTAGTCGCGCGGACGGACCTGATCAGTACGGTGCCGAAGCGCCTTGCCGCCTATGTCGCTCAAGGTCTGCCGATCACGATCTATGACCTACCTCTGCGGCTCCCTGGGCCAGAAGTTTCAATGTATTGGCACCCGCGCAACCAGAACGACGCCGGGCATAAATGGCTGAGGGAGAAGGTCGCGGC
>DASYBN010000020.1:0-1876 GCA_036500785.1 Acidobacteriaceae bacterium | reverse complement strand
GTGCCGATCGCCACGCGCGAAAAGCTGATCTCACTCGGATGGAAGATGGGCGCGAGCGATGGCGGCTTCGGACGCTACGAGTGCATCGAGGTGAGCGAGTCAAACTTCGACGGGCACACGGATCGCGTGTATTCCGCAGCGAGCGAGATGCGCTGTGACGCGGTGGCGCTGGCGTACTAGCGGACAAACTTGCTGAACAGCCAGTAAAGCGTCGCGGAAAGCAGCGCGGCAGCGGGCAATGTAAAGATCCACGCCAGCGCGATGTCACGCACGGTAGAGAGCTGCAGCCCGCTGCGGTTCGCAGCCATCGTACCCGCTACACCGGAGTTGAGAATGTGGGTCGTACTCACGGGGACACCGATGCGGTCCGCCCCGAGGATCGTCGCCATCGTGACGATCTCCGCCGAAGCACCCTGCGCGTACGTCATGTGCGTCTTGCCGATCTTCTCGCCGACCGTAACCACGATGCGCTTCCATCCGATCATCGTACCCATGCCCAGCGCCAGTGCGACCGCGACCTTCACCCAGGTGGGGATGAACTTCGTGGATTTGTCGAGCCAGCTGCGATAGTTCGCGAGAATCTTGGCGTCGCCCGCGGAGATCTTCGGTCCATACTTCGGCATGAGCCGGATGGCCTCGCTCGCCAAATACATCTGATTGCGGACATTGGCCTGCATGCCCGCCGGGACATCGGCGAGCGAGCCGTAGTTGACCGCCTCGTTGCGGATGTCGGTGATCTCCTGGCTCAGCGCAAGGGTCGTGTTCGGCGTCCATTTATGTGTGGAGACGAAGTTCTGAAGCTCAGGGTCCGCATCGCCGATGACCGTACTCGGCGCAACGTAGTGCTGAATCGCCGCAGAGGTCTGGTTCGAGATCGCGGCGAACGTAACAACGTCCTTCTGTCCGACCGCGTGATTCAGCGCGTACGCAGTGGGCACCGTCCCGACGAGGATCAGCATGATCAGACCCATGCCCTTCTGTCCGTCGTTCGACCCGTGCGCGTAGCTGACGCCGCCGCAGGTGAGGATCAGCAGGGCGCGAATGTAGAACGGAGGCGGCGCGGTTCCTTCGGGCGCCTTGTAAAGCCGTGGATCGCGCGCGACAAACTTGAACAGGAAAAAGAGAATGGCCGCCGCGCCGAATCCGATCACCGGCGACCAGAAGAGCGCGGAGAAGACCTTCGTCACCTGCGACCAATCCACGCCGCTGACACCCGACTGCCCATGCATCAGCTGGTTGGCAATGCCCACGCCGATGATCGAGCCGATCATCGTGTGCGAGCTCGAGGCGGGCAGGCCCTTGTACCACGTCGCGAGGTTCCACATGATCGCCGCAATCAGCAGCGCGAACACCATCGCGAATCCCGCGCCGGAGCTGACCTTCAGGATGAGCTCGACCGGCAGCAGCGTGATCACCGAGTAGGCCACGGTGCCCGTGCTCAGCAGAACGCCGACGAAGTTGAGCACGCCTGAGTACACGACGGCGATATGCGGCTCGAGCGAATGCGTGTAGATCACCGTCGCAACGGCATTCGCCGTATCGTGGAAGCCGTTGACGAACTCGAAGCCGAGCGCAATCATCAGCGCGATGCCCAGCAGAACATACGGGAAGACCGACGCTGAATGGACGATCGACAGGTCTGCAGTCAGGCGCGTCGCCACATAAATGAGGCCGCAAAGAAACATGATCCCGGCGATGATGGTTCCCCACCTGCCCACCTTGCCGCTGGAGGAGTGCGCAAGCTTGGAGTCGAGCAGTGAGGTTTCGGAGGCAGGAGTTACCAGAACGGGAGGAGTCGTCGCAGAGGCCATTGCGTTCGCCTTCAGGGTTAGGAATCGGGAAGCCGGAGATATGACAGCAAGCCTAGTCACCGTGC
>DASYBN010000019.1:0-4729 GCA_036500785.1 Acidobacteriaceae bacterium | reverse complement strand
CAATATCGCAGCCGGAAAAGAGGAGGCGCAGGCCACCGCTGCCGATCGCGCCAACATCCTGCTCTCGCTGCAGGCCGAGCTCGCGATCGATTACCTCAACCTCCGCAGCGACGACGCGCTGCAACAGCTCCTGAACGACACCGTGACGCAGTACAAGGAAGCCGTCCGCATTACGAGGAACCGATACAACGGCGGCCTTGCGTTGAAGAGCGACCTTACCCAGGCCGAGACGCAGCTGCAGAGCGCTATCGTCGCTGCTTCCGATGTCTCCATCGAGCGCGCGCAGTTTGAGCATGCCATCGCCAACCTGATCGGCGTCGCGCCAGCCTCGCTCACGATCCCGTTCTCTCCGCTGCCGGAGAACACGACGCCTCCGGTCGTGCCGGCAGGTCTGCCTTCGGAGCTGCTGGAGCGCCGCCCCGACATCGCTGCCGCCGAACGCCGCGCCAACGAAGGCAATGAAGCGATCGGCATCGCGCAGGCTGCGTTTTATCCTTCGATCAATCTCAGCGGCGCGGTCGGCTTCCAGTCCAATGCTGCGGTGCAATCCATCTTCTCGCCCGCGAGCGTGGTCTACTCGCTCGGCCCCGGCCTTGCGTACACTTTCTTCGACGGCGGCCGTCGTCGTGGCATCAAGGAAGAGGCAATCGCTCTCTTCGATCGCAACTCCGCCGAGTACAAGCAGACCGTCCTCGACGCCGTGCAACAGGTCGAAGACAACCTTGTGTCGCTGCGTGTCCTTCAGGAAGAGGCCGCACAGCAGCAAACCGGCACGGCCGCTGCGCAGGAGTCGGAGCGCATCTTCAACAACCGCTACGTCGGCGGGGTTGACACCTATCTGCAGGTCGTCACAGCTCAGACCGCGGCGCTAAACAGCGAGCTCAACGACATCAGCATCCTGCGCCGCCGCATGGACTCCACCGTGCTCCTCATCAAGGTGCTCGGCGGCGGATGGGACCGCTCGCAACTTCCACCGTCGTAGTCTCCGATTCGCGGACGCGACATCGCTGTGCTACGCTCACGGCGAATGCCGCGTCCGCAACTCACCCGCCGCAATCTCCTCACGCTCACCGGCGCATCGCTCGCCGCGCGTGTTCTCGGCGCGCAGAATACGCCGTCGGCTCGCATCGATGTTGCGGCAGCCGAGCGCCCGCGCATTCTCGCCGAAGCCCCGCATGTACTCGCCGCGCCCATTGCGCCACTTACGGCAACACCTGTGCCGAACGCTCCGCCCGGCACCTTCGTCTCTGAGATCGAGCCCGAGCGCAGCGTCTCCGACCCGCACAGCAGCACAAAACTGTTCCGCGCGCATGCCATTGCGCTTCGCAACACCTCCGCAAGTATCGCCTCTCTCTCCGCTGCATACCTCCTCACGCGTGACGAGACGTATGCACAGCGCGCAGCGGCCCATCTCCGCGCGTGGTTCATCGCTCCGGAAACTCGCATGCTTCCGAACGCCGACCTCGCGGGCCGCGAATACGGCTCCGAGACTGGAACGCCCGGCGGCATCGTCGACCTCACTCCACTCGCCGAGCTTGTGCGTTCCACCAGCTTTCTTGTCGACTCACAAGCGCTCGCCGAAGATGAATTCGACACACTGAACCAGTGGATCCTCGACTTCGGTGGATGGCTGGACAGCAATCGCAACGCCCGCATCGCGCGCGACTTTAAGGATCATCGCGCCTCTGCGTGGCTTCTGATTCGCTCCGCCATCGCGCGCGCCACACGCAAGGATCAAGACATCGAAGACTGCCGAAAACGATTCCGCGCACCCACGCTGCGCAATCAGATCAACGAGCTCGGCGTCTTTCCGCAGGAGGTTGCCACACCCAACCCCTACCGCAACACGCTATTCAACTTCGACCTGCTCGCTGGCGCTTGCCAGCTACTCGCGTCGCCGTTCGATCTCCTCTGGGACTATGAGCTACCCGACGGTCCCGGCATGCGGTCGGTCGCCGCGCGTCTGTATCCGTTCATCCGGCAGCCAGAGAAGTGGAACTACATGGCCGATGCCGACCACTTCATTGAGCTGCCCGGCCCGCGTCCCGCGCTGCTCTTCGCCGGCCGCGCCTACAACCGCCCCGAGTACGTCGACCTCTGGCGCAAGCTCGACGCGCAACCGGTCCCCGCCGACCTCGCCGGCTTCTTCCCCATTCGCGAGCCGCTGCTCTGGACCGAACGCGCCGCCCATGGTTTATAGGTCATGCCTCGACGACGATCTCGACTGGACACCCTTCTTGAGCGAGACGATGAACGAGATCGACGAACTCCATGGTGATTGCGACCGCCTCATTCGAGGCCGATCCCAGTCCCCTGACGACCATCCGGTAGGGAACCTCGATTTCATTGATCTGTCCTCCCTTGATGCTGTCGCGCAGCGCATCGAAGTTGCGCCCATGCCACGAAGGCGCTCGGACGACACTGAAGAACGAGTCGAAGAAGTCATCCTCCGTTCGCCAGGCGCTGGCATACATTACGAGTTCCTTCATCCGCTCTCCTGCCGAATCAGCTCTTCCGAAACTCCCGCACTATTTCCAGATACTTCTTAGCGGTATCAGTGATCTTGTGGTGCTCACCCGCTGCAATCGCCTTTGTGTCGACCAGATCCGCGCCGACGCCAAGGGCAAACGATCCCGCTTCGAGGAACTCCTTCGCTGTCGCGAGTGAAACGCCGCCGGTCGGAATCATCTCGACCTGCGGCAGCGGCGCCTTCAGCGACTTCAGATACTTCGCTCCGCCGAGCGCGCTGGCCGGAAAGATCTTGATCACATCGGCGCCTGCCTGCCAGGCCGTCACGACCTCCGTCGGCGTCAGCGCTCCGGGCAGCACAGGGATCGAATAGCGATGGCATATCTCAATCGTCTTCAGATTGAGCGCGGGGCTGACCACGAACTGCGCGCCTTCCAGCATGCACATGCGCGCCGTCTCGGGATCCAGCACCGTGCCCGCACCGATCAGGATGTCCGGGCGTTCTTTCGCAAGCCGCGCCATCACGCGAATCGCGCCCGGCACGGTCATGGTGATCTCGAGGACCGTCACGCCTCCATCCGCAATGGCAGACGCGATCGCCAATGCCTGCTCTTCGCTCTCGGCGCGCAGCACCGGCACCAGTCCAATCTCCTGCAGCTTCGCGACAATCTCTTCCTTGCGCATTCCTTACTCCTAATCCCTAATCGCTGTTCCCTAATCGCTTGTCTATCGCAACACGCGCGCGCCGGCGCCCTTCATCAGCCGCTGCACCTCATCGAACGTGGCCATCGTCGTGTCGCCGGGTGTCGTCATCGCCAGCGCTCCATGCGCGCACCCGCAGTTCACGGCCCAGTCCGCGCCCTTCTCGTTCAGGAAGCCATAGATCAGCCCCGACGCGAACGAGTCGCCGCCACCGACGCGGTCGAAGATCTCGAGGTCCGGCATCGGTCGCGCCTCATGGAAGGCACCCTCGTAGTAGCAGATCGCTCCCCAGTCGTTCACGCTCGCCGTCTTGGCATGCCGCAGCGTTGTTCCAACGGCCTTGAAGTTCGGATACTCCTTCACGACGCTTCGGATCATCTTGCGGAAGCTCTCGCTCTCGAGTTCCGCGAGCGTGTCTCCCACTCCTTCGACTTCAAATCCGAGCGCCGCCGTGAAGTCTTCTTCGTTGCCGATCATCACGTCCACAAACTTCGCGAGCTCGCGGTTCACCTCGGTTGACTTCGCCTTGCCGCCGATCGACTTCCATAGCGAGTCGCGATAGTTCAGGTCATAGCTGATCACCGTGCCATGCTTCCGCGCCGCAGCCATCGCTTCGCGCGCGACCTCCGGCGTCGTCTCACTCAGCGCGCAGAAGATTCCGCCGGTATGAAACCACCGCGCGCCCTCCTCGCCGAAGATGTGATCCCAATCGATGTCGCCGGGCTTCAACTGGCTGACCGCCGTATTCCCGCGGTCCGAGCAGCCCAGCGCCGCCCTCACTCCAAAGCCGCGCTCCGTGAAGTTCAGCCCGTTGCGAACCGTGCGTCCCACGCCGTCATACTTCACCCACTTCACATGCGACTGCTCGACACCGCCCTGCAGCATCAGGTCCTCAACCAGCCGGCCGACAGGATTATCCGCGAGCGCCGTAACAATCGCGGTCTTCATCCCGAAGCAGCGCCGCAAGCCGCGCGCGACGTTGTACTCGCCGCCGCCTTCCCACACATCGAAGTGCCGCGTGGTCGCGATGCGCACGTTGCCCGGATCGAGCCGCAGCATCACTTCGCCGAGACTCACCAGGTCCCACTTGCATTCTTCCTTCGGCCTCAGCTTCAGGCTCTTCGACTCTTCACTCCCACTCATGCGCTTCGCTCCGCAGAAAGAATTTCAGAACCGCGACGCTTTCTATATTGCAGCCTCAGCTATAAGGCTGTCTCTCGTGCACGCACGAAAAGAGGCATGACCGAAGCCATGCCCTTTCACACTTCTCAATGAAGAAATTCAGTCGATCGAAATCTTGCGCAGCAGCCGGAAGTCGCTCAGCATCTTCCCTGTGCCGAGCACAACGCTCGCCAGCGGATCATCAGCGATCGAGACCGGGAGCCCCGTCTCCTCGCGAATGCGTTTGTCGAGGTTTTTGATGAGCGCACCGCCGCCCGTCAGCACAATCCCGCGGTCGGAGATATCCGCCGACAGCTCCGGCGGCGTGCGCTCCAGCGCGACGCGGATTGCGTTCATGATCGTCGCGATCGACTCGCCGAGCGCCTCACGAATCTCC
>DASYBN010000018.1:0-5310 GCA_036500785.1 Acidobacteriaceae bacterium | reverse complement strand
AAGCTCTTCCACGTCAGCTTCGAGCGCGTCCCCGACGCCGTGGTGTGGGACAGCTCGGTCACCACCTATGACGTCATCGACAGCGGCAAGCGCATCGGCCGGATCTATCTCGACATGCACCCGCGCGAGGGCAAGGATAAGTGGTTTTCGTCGGCGCCGGTCGTGCCGGGAATCCGCGGCCGCCAGATGCCTGAAGGCATGCTGGTGTGCAACTTCTCGGGCGGAGTCGCGAGCGATCCCGGCCTCATGGAGTACAGCGAAGTCGTCACATTCTTCCATGAGTTCGGCCATCTGATGCACCACATTCTCGGCAGCCAGAACGAGTGGTCACAACAGGGCGGCTTCAATGTGGAGGGCGATTTCGTCGAAGCGCCTTCGCAGATGCTCGAGGAGATGTTCCGCAGCTACGCGGTGCTCGCGCCGTTCGCGAAGGACTACAAGACGGGAGCGACGATTCCCGAGTCGCTGGTCGCGAGAATGAACGCGGCAGGCGCCTATGGACGCGGTTCGTGGGTGCAGTCGCAGCTCTTTTACTCCACCTACTCGCTGCAGTTGCACAACCGTCCGGCTGCGCAGTTGAACCTCGACGATATCTGGCTCGAGGATCACGAGCGCTTCTTGCATACGACCTTTGTTCCGGGCACACACTTCTATGCGTCCTTCACGCACCTCACCGGCTACGCGTCGAACTACTACACCTATGTGCTGGACAAGGTGATCGCGGTCGATTTCTTCGCGCAGTTTGATCCCAAGGATCTGCTGAGCGGGCCGACCGCGATGCGGTATCGCAGGACCGTGCTGGAGCCGGGAGCAACCAAGCCGGCCGCACAGCTCGTGAAGGACTTCCTGGGACGGCCGCAAAGTCTCGACGCCCTGAAGACGTGGGTGAACGTGCAGTTCACTCAACCCGCACAAGCGGCGAGCAAGGAAGGGAAGTAGCGATGCGAAAGTCTTCGTGGGCTCTGGTCGCAGCATCCGTTCTTTTCATTTCCGCAGTGAGCTGCGCGGCCCAGTCTGGCAGCCAGTCAAGCAACCAGCCTGGCAGCCAGGCTCAGCTGGTGACGCAGGCGCCCGCCGGCAAGTGGGCCATCGTGCTGCACGGCGGCGCGGGCGTGATTGAGCGCAGCTCGATGAAACCGGAGCGCGAAGCGGCCTACCGCGCAGGCCTCGAGGAAGCCGTGCGTGCCGCGGCGAAGGTGCTCGACGCAAACGGCTCCGCGGTCGACGCAGTTGAAGCGGCCCTCAACAAGCTCGAGGACAATCCGCTGTTCAACGCCGGCAAGGGCGCGGTCTTCACGGCCGACGGCAAGAACGAGCTCGACTCCGCGATCATGGACGGCAGGACGATGATGGCCGGAGCCGTCGCGGGCGTAACGCGCACCAAAAATCCGATCTCCCTCGCCAAGGCCGTCATGCAGAAGAGCCCGCACGTGATGCTGGCCGGCGCGGGAGCGGACCAGTTCGCCGCCAGCGTTGGCCTTCAGCAGGTTGACCCCAGCTACTTCTTCACCGAGCAGCGTTGGCAGGGTCTCGTCCGTGAGCTGAAACGCGAAGGCCTGCCGATTCCGCCGCGCCCCGCAGGCGCTCCGCCCGAGCCGTCAAAGCCCATCGCGCAGCTCGAAACGCCTGACGCACACAAGTGGGGAACAACCGGCATCGTCGTGCGCGACCGCCAGGGAAACATCGCGGCAGGCACAAGCACCGGCGGCGTCCAGGGCAAGCGCTGGGGACGCATCGGCGACTCGCCCATCATCGGCGCTGGAACCTACGCGTCCAACGAGTCCTGCGGGGTCTCCGCAACCGGTACCGGCGAGTACTTCATTCGCCTCACCGTCGCGCGAACCATCTGCGCGCTCGTGCAGTACAAAGGCATGCGCCTGCAGGATGCAGCCGACGACGTCATCCAGCGCCAACTGACCGCAATCCACGGTGATGGCGGCATCATCGCCATGACGCCCGACGGACAAATCGCCTGGAGCTTCAACACGCCCGGAATGTTTCGCGCGCGGCTCGTCGAAGGCGGCAAGATTCAGCTTGGCATCTACAAGGACGAGCCGTAGCGAGCTAGAAGTACTCGAGCAGACTCGCGAAGCGGTCCAGCTCCAGTAGGCGTCCCGGCCCGGGCGGCGCCTCGATCACCTCATGCTCCAGGACCCACGTGTGGTCGTGCGGGATGAACACCGCATTCAGCCCCGCAGCCAGCGCCGGATTGATGTCCGAACGCGGCGAGTTGCCGATCATCCACGTGTTCGCCGGATCGCACTCGTAGCGCGTGCTCAGCTCGCTGTACATTGCTGCCGTCTTCTCGTGCGGCACCTCGACGGCAGCGAACAGATCGCGCAGCCCGGAGCGCTCCACCTTGCCTTGCTGCTCACTGAAATTCCCCTTGGTCACAAGCACCAGGCGATGACGCCCGGAGAGCTCGCGCAACGTCTCCTCAACATCGGCCAGCAGCTCGATCTCATGCGACGCGATCGCCTCCGTGAACGAGACGATGCGTTCGTGTTTCTCCGGTGTAACCGGACCATCCGACAGCTTTTCGAAGCAGTCGATCAGCGATCGCCGGAAGCTCTGCAGGCCATACCCGTGGGTCACAATCGTCGCGCGCTCACAGGCGTTCAGGTGCTCGCGGACCTCTTCCTGCGTGTGCACGCGGTGATTCAGGAACGAAACAAACGCGGCGATCGCCCGCTCGAAATAGATATTGTTCTCCCACAGGGTGTCGTCGGCATCGATCAGCAGGGTCTGGCGAACCGAGCGCCGGGAGGGAAGCAGGCTCTCAGAAAGGGAAGAGGCGGTGGCCTGTTGCATGAACGAATTGTAACGAGGCGACCAGTTGGCTCGGCCTACGACCGCAATAAATACAGCGAAAAAACGGCTTTCCCTAGGAAACAGCCTAGTTACCTATCTGTCCCGGCTCTGGCCAACTAGGAGTATTCGAACTTGTCCCATTTCGGTCCGCCGGATGGGACGCAGAGCAATCTATGCCGTTCGTTTGTACGAGGGTCCCGATGCTGTCCGCCCCGCAATCTGCAGTGCACGTCCTCTCCCGCGCGCGGTCGACCCAAGTCCCTGTCCCAGAGCGCTCCCATAACAAACGGCCATGCGCGGCAGCGCAGTTAGGGGAGGTTGACATCGCTCCTGACCAGCGCAGAATTCTTTCCATCGGGGACGATCCGACGCTGCTGTACTCTCGCCGGCTCCTGCTTGAGACCACAGGCTATATCGTGGACTCCGTGGAAAGCTCTCAGGCGATCGACGATCGCTGGCTCAGCAGCTTCGACCTGGTTCTTCTGTGCCACTCGGTTCCAGAGGCTGTCGTCGCTCGAATTATCGAAGCGGTGTGGCGCTTCGCTCCGCAGAAACCTGTACTGCTGATCTCCAGGATCGACCATGTTCCGGCGCCGGAAGGGCGTCCGATTCTGGTCTCCCCGCGTCCCGCAAGCCTGCTCGGCGCGATCGCGCGCCAGCTTCCGTCCCAGCAGAGCCATGCCAGACGGCTGCACGCGACAGGGTAGGCTCCGTCTCGTCCATGCGGAAAGGCGCCTCGGCAGGTTTCCGAGCAACCGGACAAATTTTCACAGACTAAAAGGAGAGCTTCAATGCCACAGTATGAAGGCCCAGTTCGGTGGTTCAACAACGCAAAGGGGTATGGCTTCCTGGGACGCGACGGCGGTCCCGATGTCTTCGTTCACTACAGCGCCATTCAGTCCGACGGCTACAAGAGCCTCAAGGAAGGCGACCGCGTGGAGTACGACGTTGTCCAGGGCGATAAGGGCCCGCAGGCCGATCACGTCCGCCGCATGAGAGCCGAGATGTAGAGATCCTCCCGGAGCCGCGTCCGCCGAGATCCCCGCTCTCGATCGCGGCCCCCGCGTATTCCAACAACCCTCATCCTTGCCAAATCCTGCGTCTGCTTCGGCCGTGCGCGGCTCACGGCCGGCTCGCGAGCCTCCGCGCACCACGCGCTCTATGGTAGATTCAAAAGGTCCGCCACCCAGCGGAGAGATGGCCGAGTGGCTGAAGGCGCACGCTTGGAAAGCGTGTATACCGCAAGGTATCCAGGGTTCGAATCCCTGTCTCTCCGCCATACTTTCCGAGCTTCCGCGCTCGCAGGCAGCACCCTTGAGTGGAGCGCGACTTCCGCCCAAGACAGGTTCCGACCCGTCCCACTCCAGTTCATAATGCGTCATGGTGTGGCTGACCGCTGTCGCCGTCTGGACGCTCGTATTCGCGGGGACGTTCGCGGTGGCTCAGGACCTGGAGCCACGCGTTTACTCGGCCTCACCGGTGGGAACGTCCTTCCTGCAGTTTGGCTTCTCGCGATCGCACGGCGACGTCGTCTTCGACCCAACCATCCCCCTGACCAACGTCGAGGCCACGCTCTATGCGCCGGCCGTAGCCGTGAGCCATACCTTCGGTCTGTTCGGTCGCCAGACATTGCTCTCGGTCGGACTGCCATATGTGTGGGGTAACATCTCGGGTGACGTGGGGACCCAGTCGGCGACGGCTTACCGCTCCGGCCTGGCCGACCTGAGGCTCAGATACTCCGTGAACCTGCATGGGTCACCGGCCCAGCCGCCTGACAAATTTGCGCGGAAGGCCCGCACCTACATCATTGCGACCAGCCTCACGGTGGACGTGCCGTCGGGACAATATGGACCATCGAACCTGATCAACATTGGAACGAACCGGTGGGCGATTAAGCCGGAGCTGGGGTTCTCGTATCCGATCCGAAAGTTCGACGTCGACCTCTATGCGGGAGCATGGTTTTTCGCCACCAACGGCAGCTACTATCCGGGTTCGGCAACGCGGTCGCAGGAACCCCTGACGGGCGTCCAGGCTCACTTCAGCTATACCGTGCGCAGGCGCCTTTGGGTGGCATTCGATTCGACCTGGTATGGAGGTGGAGCGGTGTCGGTGAGCGGGGGACCGGAAACCAGCCGGTTGAGCAACACCCGACTGGGCGCCACGGGCTCGATTCCGCTGCCGGATCAGCAGTCGATCAAGCTGGCATACAGCACGGGCGTCTATGGCAGGATCGGAGCCAGCTTCAACACCGTAACGGTGAGTTGGCAGAAGACCTGGCTGCGCTAGCTCTAGAGCATATGTCCGATAACACATATTCTGTATCATGAGCGAACCCGCTCGCCGCCGCCACTCCCATTTGCCTCTTGCGCCGCCTTCGCCTGCTGGCCAGTCTGTCCTTGCTATGCTCTCCTGAGCGGCTCCGCCCCAATCAATGCAGATCGTCCAGACCGTCTTCGGCGTCTTCCATCACTTTGAGCTTGCGCGCGAATTCGAGCGCCG
>DASYBN010000017.1:0-4806 GCA_036500785.1 Acidobacteriaceae bacterium | reverse complement strand
TTTTTCCTCACTCACTCTGCTATCCTCAACTCCAAACGGAGTGAACATGGCACGCGGCGTCAATAAAGTCATCCTTCTCGGCAATGTAGGCAAGGACCCCGAAATTCGCACCACCGCCGGCGGCATGACCGTCGCCAGCTTCTCGCTCGCCACCGCAGAGCGCACCAAGGACCAGACCGGCAACTGGACCGACAAGACCGAGTGGCACAACCTCGTCGCCTTCCAGCGCACCGCCGAAATCGTCCGCGACTACGTCAAAAAGGGCTCGCAGCTCTACATCGAGGGCAAGATCCAGACCCGCTCCTGGGACGACAAGGAGTCCGGGCAGAAGAAGTACCGTACCGAGATCATCGTCAACGAGATGAACCTTCTTGGCGGCCGCGGCGAAGGCGCCTCGTCCGGCGGTTCCTACGAGCGCAGCGAGCGCTCCCCCGGCGGCTACAGTTCGCGCCCGCCCGCGCCCACCGCGCCCGCAAACGATTACGCCGACCAGGGCATCACCGACGAGGACATCCCCTTCTAACCGAGTGGGCTCCCTCCGTCTAACCATGCGCCGTCTCCTCTTTCTGCTCGCGCTCGCCTCTGTGTGCGTCCCCGCGCGCGCGCAGCGCCACAGCGGAATCACCTCGCCGCCCACCGCTCCCCCGCCGCCGCAGGCTGCTCCGCCACCGCCCGCGCCGATCGTCGCGGTCAGCTCAGGCCTCGGTCCGCTCGTGTTCACCCAGGCCAACGCACCTGAGCCCGCACCCGAGTCTCTCGTCGCGCAGCTGCAGGCTGACGACGACCGCATCCGCGCCGCCGCGCTGTCCGCTGTCGGCGCTCCCGCCGCCTATATCTCGCGCGAACACCCGCCCGTTCCGCACTCACTGCAGATCAACTACGTCGCACTCGGCACCGCCGGCGAGCTCGACGCCATCGTTACACTCGAACTCGACCTGCACCTCGTGAGCGCGGTCCTTGTCCCCTCCGGCAGCTCTTGGCGCCGCGTCGCCACGGTGACGTACCAGACCGCCTTCGCCGATCCGACAACAAACCTCGGCACCTTCCTCCGCACCGTGCGCTCGCTGCTCGGTCCCGATCACTACACCGCGATCTTCCACGGGGTCTCCCTCACGCCCGACGGCGACCTCACCGAGCACGAGGCCCACCTCAACGTCTTCAACGGGCATGCCGCCATCACCATCAGCTTCGCCTCCGCCGAGCGCGTCTGCGAAGCCCCTCACCTTCAGCCCCACACACCGCACACCGACTGTGATCTCACCGAACGCTGGCTACAGGCCGAGCCCTCCGAAGGAAGCGCCGCCGCCGTTCTCGTCACCGCGACCGGCCGCGTCGGCGCGCACGACGCCATCGATCCACTCTCCCGCTCGCGCCTCTTCGACTTCGCACACACACGCAACTACGAGTGCCAGCCCTTCGAGTTCAACGACGACACCTCCCACTACGAGCCCACAGCCAACTCCGCCCCCTGCTTCGAAAGCCCCAAGCCTCCGGCAACCGCCGCCCCCGCAAAACCGCCGCAGCTCTCGCCCGCAAAGCCGGACAAAGCTCCGGTGTCATCGCCGGTGTCTCTCACGCCTGGCAGACTCAGAGCTCAAAACTGAACGAGACCGCTTCCCTTCCCAACCTCAATCTGTAGAACCGCAGCGGCTCACGTCGCGTCCAACTCCTCGTATGCCTTTGAACCCTTTTGCCCGCTGCTTCGCCGCAGCCGCGCTCTGCTCGCTCACACTGCACCCGCCAGAACTCAACAGCCAGGTCCTGCAGGCTGGGGCCGCCGCCCAGCTTGCTGGCCCGGTTCGAGAGCCCCACACGCTCACCTACGCTCCCGGCAGATCCATCACTCTGTCACTGCCTGCGAACCTCGACATCAACGTCGCCGCCAGCGGCCTGCGCCGCGTGCGCTTCATGGCCCAGTCACCCGACGGCCCCGGGGTCCCCGGCCAGCTCGCTGGCTGGGGTGGTGGCCGCATCTTCGCCACCGGCATGTACAACCTCGCCGACAACACCCGCGGCAGCATCTTCATCCTCGACGGCTGGAACGCAAAGACCCACAGATTCACGCGTGTCATTCATTATCTCGACCACCTGCGTAACCCCAACAATCTCGCCTTCTGGACCGATCCCACCACGCGCCAGACCTGGCTTTACCTCCCGCTCACTGACAAGCTCGTCCGCTATCGCTATAACCCCGGCGACAACGCACCCACCGCTCCGCCCGAAACCCTCATCCGCTTTCCCGACTACGGCCTCAACTACAAGTACGGCGGCTGGCACCTTACCCGTACCGTCGCCATCGCTGACCTGCACGGCCGCACACGTGTCTACATCTCCGCGGGATCATCTTGCAACTACTGCCAGGAGCGCGAAGTCCTGCGCGCGGCGGTGGTCAGCATGAATCCCGACGGCTCCGATCAGCGCCTCGTCGCGCAAGGCCTCCGCAACGCGGTCGACCTCCGCTTCGTCCCCTACCTCGACGGCGGCGCGCTCTTCGCCACCAACATGGGCGACGACCACCTCGGCGACAAGCTCCCCGAGGACACCTTCTTCGAGCTCGACTCCAACGCTCACACCGGTCCCATCGCGAGACCCATCGCCTCGCCGCCGCCCAACTACGGCTGGCCCACCTGCTACTTCGCCAGCGGCAAGCCCGTGCACGACACCACACCTCTACCCGAAATGCCTCCGCCCGGCGACCTCACGACCGAATCCGAGCGCCCGCCTGACGCCGGTGTTCCGTCCCACGGCGTCGACCCGCAGCATCCCCAAAAACAAAATCCAAGCCTCGCCGCCAGCAACAACAGCGCGGACTCCATCTACGGCGAGCAATCCGCAAACATCACCGCCGCCGGCACCAACCTTGTCGCGCAGAACCGCGGAGCCGACCCCAACGCCAGCCTCGGCGCCGTTCCCCACCCACTCACATCCTGCGAGCGCGTCCCCGCCGCCTACACCACCTTCGCCGCGCACTCGTCGCCGCTCGGCCTCGCCTACTTCGGCCCCGACAACCCCACACTTCACTCGGCCTTCCTCGTCGCCCTCCACGGCGCCGGTCACCCGCGCATCGGCACCGGCTACCGCGTCGTCCAATTCACGCCCACGGACCGCACGCCGCACCCCTTCATCACCGGCTTCCTCACCACCACCGGCGGCAAACCCGTCGTCCACGGCCGGCCCTGCGGCATCCTCCGCCTCGGCCCCGACACCTTCCTGCTCACCGACGACTTCCTCGGCCTCGTCTACTACGTGCACCCGAAAAGTTAGGGAATGAGGAGTTAGAAAGTTAGAAAACGCGACGCCGCCTGCCTCCGGCCTAACTCCCTAACTCCTCACTTCCTAACTTCCTCCGGCCCGTCCGCTACACTTAACTCCAGACCCCCCATGCTCGACGAAACCACCTTCCGCCGCGAATCCGACGCCGCTCTCGAAGCCCTAAAGCAATCGCTCATCCGTGCCGAAGAAGCCTTTGGAGGCTTTGAGACCGAAGAAAAGAACGGCGTTCTCAATGTGATCTTCGACGATGACAGCGCAAAGTTCGTCTTCACTCCCAACACGCCCGTTCGCCAGGTCTGGATCTCCGCTCAGTCCACCTCCTTCAAGCTCGAGTGGAACGACGCCGCCCGCGCCTTCATCCTCCCTCGCACCGGCGAAGACCTCCGCTCCCTCACCGAGCGCCTGCTCCGCGAGCAGCTCAACAACCCCGCTCTCGCACTGGACTAATCCCCTGCCCCGCGACTCTAATGGATCGGCCGTCCTCGAGGATGAGGCGCCGAAGTATTATCGGTTCACCAGCACCCCAAAGATGCCGTTGCTCTCGGTCGCGATCATCACCCATAACGAGGAGACCAACCTCGCCCGCACGCTCGCCAGCGTCTCCTGGGCCGACGAGATCATCGTCGTCGACTCCGGCTCGACGGATCGCACCCCGGAGATCGCTCGCACCTACGGCGCGCGTGTGATCGATCACCTCTGGACTGGCTTCGCCGCGCAGAAAAACTTCGCGCTCTCGCAATGCACCGGCGACTGGATCCTCTCACTCGACGCCGACGAAGAGCTCTCCACCAACCTGCAGTTCCAGATCCAGAATCTGCTCCGCTCGCGTCCCACCGCCGACGCCTATTTCCTCAAGCGCCGCAACCTCTTCCTTGGCCGCTGGATCAAGCACGGCGGCTTCTACCCTGACCCCAAGCTGCGACTCTTCCGCCGCACCGCCGCCAACTTCGTACGCACACCCCAGTTCGAAGAGCGCCCCGTGCACGAGACCATCGTCTTCGACGGCACCTCCGCCACACTCGACTACGACCTCATCCACCACGCCTATCCCACGCTCTCGAATTACATCGAGCACATGGACCGCTACAGCTCTCTCGGCGCCGAACTGCTCGTCTCCCGCCGCCGAACCAGCCGTTCCGCGCTCAGCTTCGCCTTCAACGTCTGGGTAGTCCCGCAGCTCACCTTCCTCTGGAATTACATCGCCCGCCTCGGCTTCCTCGACGGCCGCGAAGGCCTGCTCCTGCACCTCTATCACGCCAGCTACACCAGCTGGAAATACGCCAAAGCCTGGGAACGCACGAGGAGCAAGTGAATAGTGAATAGTGAATAGTGAATAGTGAATAAGACAAAAGCGAAAGCTGCTGTTGCCGTTGCTTTATTCACTATTCACTCTTCACTCCCCCTCACCACGCAACCATCTCCGCCCCGTGGAAGTAACCTCCCGTCGGCGCATCCTCCGGCAACGTCGCCAGCTCCACAATCGTCTTCGCCCCGTCCTCGACGCTCAGCGGAGCCGCACTCCCACCCATATCC
>DASYBN010000016.1:0-11391 GCA_036500785.1 Acidobacteriaceae bacterium | reverse complement strand
GCTGGTGCGAGTCCCGGTCGTAGTGGTACCTGTCCTGTCCCGACGCGACCATCGCAGTCGACGCCATCAGCGGCAGGCATAACGCCGCTGCCATTAGCCTTCGCATAGTTCGCTCTCTTTCTTGCCGTTCATAAACCTCGTGGCAAATAGTTAGATGCGAATCCACACGCAATTGACATTCGCGCTTGCAAACTCTCGCCAGCGCCTGTCTCAGGTTCTCTCATCCAACATTCATGCCCGACGCCTTCTCGCACTTCGACCTCGCCGCGATGCCCAGGCCCGACGCTTATAAGCTCCTCGCATCGCTCATCATGCCGCGCCCCATCGCCTGGGTCGTCTCGCGCGATCCAGCCGGCGCTCTCAACGCCGCACCCTTCTCGTTCTTCAACATCCTCTCCGCCGACCCGCCGCTGGTCGCCATCAGCTTCTCCGCCGCGCCGGACCGCGAAGGCAAGGACACGCTCGCCAATATTCGCCAGCACCCCGACTTCGTCATCAACATGGTCTCCGAGGAGCTCGCGCAGGAGATGAACATCACGGCAACCAATGCTCCGCGCGGCACCGACGAAACCCAACTCGCCGGGCTCGACCTCGCACCCTCCACCGTCATCGATGTCCCGCGCATCGCCGCCTCGCCGGTCGGTTTCGAGTGCCGCCTCTTTCAGCTCATCGAGCCCGGCGGCTCCAACACCATCCTCCTCGCGCGCATCCTTCACGCGCACGTCCGCACCGACGCCTTCAGCAACCTCGAACGCCTCTACATCGACCCCCACAAGCTCCGCCTCATCGGCCGCATGCACGGCGCCGGCGGCTACTGCCGCACCACCGACATCTTCACCATCGATCGCAAGTCATGGCCCTCGACGGCGCCTAAAACGGTTTAGACAAAGGTTTGCCCAACGACACAATCCACTGCTATGCTTTCCCCGCCTCAGCTACAGGAGAAGCATGCGCATCAAAAACCGCCTCTGGCTTCCGCTCGTCGTCGCATCCCTCATCCTCATCCTCTGGGCGCAGATGCTGCACTCCATTCGCGGCCAATCCCTCACGTGGGATGAAGGCGATCACATCTTCGCCGGATACGAGAGCTGGAAGACCCATGACTTCGGCTTCAACCCCGAGCATCCGCCGATGGTCAAATCCATCGCCACCATTCCGCTCCTTGCGCTTCATCTTCGCGTCCCTCCCAATCAGCACCGCTTCTTCAAGATGGAGTCCTATCTCGACGGTCGTGAGCTCCTCTACCGCAACGGTCCCGCCAACGGCGGACAATACAACGCCGGGACGCTCATCTTCCGCGTTCGCCTCTTCGCCTCTGTCTTCACGCTGATCGCCGCTCTGCTCGTCTTTCTCGGCACCACCGAAATGTTCTCGCTGACCGCCGGCCTGATCGCGCTCATACTCTTCTGCTTCGAGCCGAACCTCGTCGCGCACGGCGCCTACGTCACCACCGACATGGCCGCCGCCTGCACCTTCTTCGCGACCGTCTATGCCTTCTGGCGATGGACGCAGCGTCCCACACCAGCGCGCCTTCTCGTCACCGCGCTCGCTGCGGGTCTCGCGCTCAGCGCGAAGCACTCCACGATCCTGCTCGCTCCCATGCTGCTGCTGCTCGCCGCGGCAACCATCTTTTATCAGCGACGAACACCACAGGCAGAACCCACTGCATCGCGAATCACCATCGGCCGCATGGCCGGCGCACTCGTCTTCATCACCCTGTTTGCCGTCGTCGTCCTCTGGGCGTTTTACGGCTTCCGCTACAACGCGCGCCCCGCCGGCCTCGAGCTCTCACCAACACTCGCCCAGTACGTCGCGCCTCTGTCATCGCTCGAAGCACACGGCATCCTCTTCGCCGCGCACCTGCACCTGCTCCCCGAAAGCTGGCTCTACGGCCTCGCCGACGTGCGCCGCGTCGCCAACGGATATCCCAGCTTCCTCCTCGGACGCGTCTATCCGCACGGCACCTGGTTCTACTTCCCCGTTTTGTTCGTCATCAAGACAACACTCGCAATGCTGGCGCTTCTCGCGCTCACCCTATTCGCGATCGCGCGCCGCTGGCTGCGATTCTCGCTCGAGCTCACCTTCGTCCTCATCCCGCCGATCGTCTACTTCCTCGTCTCCATGGGCTCGCATCTCAACATCGGCGCGCGCCACATCCTTCCTGTATTTCTCTTCTGCTGCATCTTCGCCGGCGCAGGCGCAGCCGCACTCATGCGCGCGCCGCAGAATCAGAAGACCCGCGAGCGCTGGACCTTGGCCGTCGTCGCGCTGCTCATCTTCCACGTCGCCTCCACACTCCACGCCTCACCCAACTACCTCAGCTATTCGAACGAGGCCTGGGGCGGCCCCTCCAAGACATACCTCAATCTTTCCGACTCCAACGCCGACTGGGCTCAGCAGCTCATCGCCGTCTCTGACTACCTCCGCGAGCACAACATCCACGATTGCTACTTCGCGTACTTCGCCACGCCCGTTATCCTGCCCCCCGATTACGGCATCCCTTGCAAGCTGCTGCCCACCTTCGACTCCTACGGCAGCGACTCCGATCTCGACGTGCCCTCCATGATCACCGGCCCCGTGCTCATCAGCGCCGGCGACCTCAACGGCTTCGAGTTCGGCTCCAGCGTCCTCAACCCCTACGAAGCCTTCCGCAGTCTGCCACCCAACGCCCTCATCCAAAACGGCGTCCTCGTCTACAACGGCACCTTCGCCATCCCGCTTGTCAGCGCGATGCCCTACATCGACCGCTCCGACCAGGCTCTCAAGGCCCACAACATCCCGCTCGCCATCGCCCAGGCCCAGCAGGCCGAGCAACTCGCGCCCGGCGACGTTCAGCCCGAGATCGCACTCGGCGACGCACTCACCGCGGCTGGCCGCACCGCCGACGCCCGAATCGCATATCTCCGCGCCAGCCCGAAGATCGACCTCATGGAGCCTGCCGCGCGAACAATGTGGCGCGACATTCTCACCGCGAAACTCGCCGGCAAACCCGCCGCTCCACCGAGCTTCTGATATCCGCTTCAAAGCCCGTCTCGGCTAGGCACCGTGCCCGTCGCACACCATCACGCCCATGAACCTGCGCCACGGCCCCACCGCCTCGCGATACTGATGCGCCATCACCCGCGAGATCTGATGGAGATGATTCAAATCATGTGCCGCCCACGTGGCGAGCAGTTCGCTCAACGTCACTTCGCCTAAGGCCGGATGCCTGCCACGCATCCTCATCTGCTCCGGCCCCAATCGCCACGAGCGCACCGTCGCAAGATTCTCCCTGCGCCACGGCGCGAACGTATCCAGCACCTCACTCAGCGGCTTCGACCGGCTCTCCCGAATCTCACCCCACCGGTCGAACGGAGGAAACTCCCGCACCTCACCATCCTTTGATTCCAGAATCGTCCGCGCCCTCGGCACCCAGTCCGTCTTCTCGCAGTTGATCAGGTGCACGACGACGTCGAATACACTCCAGGTCTCGGAGTTAGCACCCTCGCCCTCATTGCTGCGGGTCCACTCATCCGGCAGCCCCCGCAGCATCGCATCCAGCGCCGCAGGTGTCCGCTCCAGCACCGCCATCGTCCGCTCCAGGTTCTGTTCCATCGCATACCTCGTTCACCAGAATTAAACACCCAGACGCACGAAAGCCCCGCCAGAAGCGGGGCTTTCAATCTTTACCGGGAAACGAAGTTACTGCGCGACCGGCTCGATCGACACGAAGCGTCCATGCTGGCCGCGGTTCTGAAACTTGACGATGCCGTCGATCTTCGCAAACAGCGTGTCATCGCTGCCACGGCCGACGTTCTTGCCCGGCTTCAGCGGTGTCCCGCGCTGCCGCACCAGGATCGATCCGCCCGTCACTGTCTCGCCGCCAAAGCGCTTCACGCCCAACCGCTGTGCATTTGAATCGCGTCCGTTTTTGCTGCTTCCAAGACCTTTTTTATGTGCCATCGCTCTGCCTCTTCGAGATCACCGAAGCGCAACGCCCCTGATCTCTGATCTCTATTTTCTGATCTCTTACTTCTTCTCAGCCTTGAAGCTCCGCCCATTCACCTGGATCTCGTTGATCTTCACCTCAACGAAGCTCTGGCGATGGCCCTGCAGCTTCTTGTACTGCTTCTTCCGCTTGTAGTGGAAGACCAGGATCTTGTCGCCGCGGCCTTCGCCGACGACCTCGGCCAGCACCTTCGCGCCGCCCAGCTCCTGCTCGAACTTGCCCTCTTCGCCGCTCACCGCCAGCACATCCGAGAACTCAAGCGTGCCATCGTGCTCGCTCTTCTCAATCCTCAGCGTGTCGCCGGGAGCCACGCGGTACTGCTTGCCGCCGGTACGAATCACTGCGTACATAAAGTCCAACCTCTCGCGGGCCGCGCACACTGGCACTGCCCAGAAAATCTCGCCCGATACGCCCGGTATCGATGCTTTCTTTCAAACTCGTGGATCAGGAGGCGCTTGCCATCGCCGGTCCCGGATCGCGCTGCCAACCCCGTAGAGTGCAAAGCGCCTGCCGAACCAGCCTCTGCAGCCAGACAGTCCCCACAACACCGGAGACCCAGCCACTTCGCCGAACTTATTGAGTTTACCCCAGAATGCCGGCCCGAATCAACCTCGCCTTCAGATCGTGGGCCAGTTCTGACCCACTACCTTCAGATCTCCCGCCATCCCCTCTGCCCGGCCGCGAATACAAAAGGGCGGCAGCCGTAGCCACCGCCCTTCTGCTAACCGGCTAACGCGACGCTTAGAAGAACAGCCTCGCAGCAATTTGAATCTGCCGCGTCTGATACGAAGCGTTGCTGTTCGCCGCGGTCACGGTGCCGAACGAAGACCCATACACCAGTGACGACGTCGTCGCCCCTGGCGTGGAGCCGACGGCGCTCGTGATCGTGTAAGCCTGCGAGTTGATGCCTGTAATATTGCGGTGGTTTGCAAGATTGAAGGCCTCGCCTAGCAGCTGCAGGTTATAGCGGTCCCCGATCTTGAAGGCCTTGGTGATGCGCAGATCGTTGTTCACCGTGCTCGGATACTTCAGCGTGTTGCGTCCCAGCAGCGGAATGTACGTGACGCCCGTGCCCGCCAGACCCGAGCCGTTCGACTCGAGGCATCCCGCTTTCGAGCACTGGTTCGGAGCAGAGCCAGACACAACCGCCGAGTACGGCAGACCGGTCTGGAACTGAACCAGCGGGTTCACTGACCATCCGTTCGTCACGTACGACAACCAGTTGCTGCCGCTCGTCCCCGGAACGGTCAGCATGGCCCACGCCACAAGCCGATTCGGCGTGTTCAAGAGGCTGTTGCCGTAGTTCGCCCGGGCATTTCCATACGGATCGAACCAGTTGTTGCTGCCCGCCGTGAAGGACGTCGCCGTTGCCTGGTTGAAGTCCATCGCGTGCGCCCATGTATAGTTCACGTCGTACGTCGCGTACTTGCCGCCACGACGCTGCAACTCGGCCGTCATCGCGTGATAGTTGGAGTTGATGTTGCTCACAACCGCAGTGATTCCGTTGTAGTTCGAATTCAGCAGCGGGCTGTAGTTGTACACACTCGCCGAGCTTCCTGTCTGCAGACGGTTGGCATACACCTTTGTCGGAATCACCGTGCCGCAGGCTAGCGGCCCGCAGTTTGTCGTGCCTGATGCGGGTGTAACCGTGTAGTCGATGGTGTAGGTCGACGCAGGGTTCAGATCCAGGTTCAGGTAATTCGGCAGTTCACGGCCCAGCGCGCCAAAGTAGCTGACTGAGAGAATCGTGCTCCATCCGAGATCCTGCTGCACTGCAGCCGTAAGCTGCTGGGTGTATGGATTCTGCAGGTTGTTCCCCAGGTACTCGATCGATGGAATGATCGGCACGCCTGTCGGCGAGGTCGCCGGCGGAGTCGTGCTCGCCGTGCCCGGCAATAGCGGCGCTCCGGCCGTTGTCGCCTGGTAGTTATACAGAGCCTGGCTGGTGCTGTTCGACGCGCTCGTGCTCACGCCCGCGCCTGTGTTCTCCAGCGCGTTCAACAGAAGGGCGTTGAAGATGCGGCCATAGAAGAACCCATAGCCGAGATGTACCGTCGTCTTGCCACGCCCGAATGGATCCCATGCCAAGCCGACACGCGGCGCGATGTTGTTCTTGTCGCTCGGCGTCGTCGTGGTTTGCGCAACTGCCGAGTTCGGCGCAAAGGGCTTCGGAAGTGTCTCGACGTCATACCGAACGCCCATGTTCACCGTCAGCGTTGGCGAGAACGTCCAGTCGTCCTGCACGAAGAACCCGTAATCGGTCGTCGACACCTTCAGAATCGGCTGACCGAAGCTCTGCGCAAATGAGCTGTAGCAGGGATACGCCGCGCCCGTGGTCGTGTTTCCCAGCCCCGATCCAGCGGAATCGCAAACCTTGGTCTTGGTCAGCAGGTCCGAAAGATAGTTAACCGTGGAGGTGTACGAGTAGAAACCGTTGCTCTCATACAGGTTGTTCTGGAGGTCGTTGTTGTGCACCACGTCGCCGCCGAACCGTAGACTGTGCCGTCCGAACAGGAAGTTCGCCGTGTCGCCGACCTGCGTCTTGCGCTCGTCCGGATATGCGACGCGGTAGCTGTAATACGGGCTGCCCATGTAGAACCCGACCGCCTGGTTGAGGTTCACTTCCGGGACAACACCGTTGCTCCCCAGGAGATTGCTCGTCGTATAGGCGCTGTAAGGCTGCTGGCCCTCATCGTTCAACTCGCGGCCGTACTGGAACCGCAGTTCGTTCGTCAGGTGCGACGTGAACTGGCTCTGCAGTTCCGCCACGCCGTAGTCCAGCTTCACAAAGTCTGTGCCGAACGTATCCACCGCGTAGTTATTGGTGGCCTGCGTCTGGACGCCGCCCGGCGAATCCCACCGCAGACGGTGGTACAGGAAGCTCACGTGTTGCTTATCGTTGATCTGATAATCCAGGCGTGGCGTGTTGATCTCCTGGTCGCCAAACCGCGGCACCGAGCCCAGGTCGCCAAGCAGCGCTTGCAACTGCGCGTTGTAGATCACCGCAGCCTGCTCATACGACGTCGGAGAACCGCCCGTCGTCAGACGCGCCGCCAGAAGACACGCATCCTTGTCCGCCTGCGTCTGCGTCGCCGTCGTCTGTCCTGGCTGGTTGGAGGACGGCGTGCCGCCCAGAACACCCGCTGCGCTGCAGGTTTCGCCGGTCGTCAGTGCCGCGTTCGGTGTAATGAAAAACGAGCCCGGAACACTCGCTTTCGCTGTACCAGGGAAGTTGCGACGGTACATATCGAATGCGTACGACCAGAAGAATTTGTCCTTGATCAGCTTCCCGCCAAGCTGAAAACCGAACTGGTTGCGGTTGTCCTTGGGACGATACGGCGCCGTCACATACTGGTGCGTCGTCGAGTTGAATGTCGTGTTCGTCACGCCCGGACCGAACGCCGAGCGGCTCGAGTTCCGGTTATAGAAGTACGCTTCGCCGTGCATCTGGTTACCGCCCTGCTTGGTGACCGAGTTGATCACCGCGCCCACGGCCCGCCCGTACTCCGCCGAGTACGTTCCCGAGTTCACCTGGAACTCGCGCACTGCGGCCTGCGACGTCGAATAACCCGCACGCGTACGGCCACGCTCTTCGGAGAAGAACGCCTGGTTATCGTCCGCGCCGTCAATCTCCACATTGTTCAGCAGTGGACTGATGGCATGAAAGCTGATCAGGCCGAAACCGTCGGAATTCGGCGTGGCGGACGGCGTCAACAGCGCCAGCGCCGACCAGCGACGATTGTTGATCGGAATCGCTTCGATCTCCCGGTTCTCCAGGTGTCCGCCATAAGTCGCCGAACTGAAGTCAAGCACCGGCAAAGTCGCTGAGACTTCCACAGTCTGCGACTCGGCGCCCGTTTTCAGGTGCTGATCGAACGTCGTGTTCACGTTCACTTCCGTCGTCACGTTGTCCGCTCGCGCTTGCGTAAAGCCCGGCGCCGAAATCGTCACGGTATAAGTGCCCGGAGGAAGAAGGGGTGCCTTGTAGAATCCCGCCGAGTCTGTCGTCAGCGTCTCTTCCGCGTTGGTGGCATTGTTGTGAATCAGCACCTTGGCGCCCGGAATTGCAGCGCCCGTCGGATCAAACACCGTTCCTGAGATCGCACCTTGCGTCGTTGACTGCGCCATCCCCACACTGGCGCTCAATAGAAATACAGAACAGAGCAGGGCTAGCCTGCTCATGATCGTGTTACGTCTCATTACTGGTCTCCTGAAGTTTGCGGTCCGCCCTCACTCACCAGGCTGAACCGGGCAGCACACGTTCCGCTGCCTCGGTGAATCGTTCGTTCCTGCACGTCCCGGCGTACTTCCATCTGCGTCCGGGCGCCGTTTAGTTGCTGTGCGGTCAGTCTATCAACGCGCCCACATCGAAATCATCAACTTCTCGCAACACGAGCGGCCGTTTACCGCTCGGAATTCCGCATTTCGGCACCGCTATTCCACAGCTTCAGGCAAACGCTTGCCTGCTCCCTATCTCCGGATTCGCAGTCGGGCTCCAGCGTCTCTCCACCGCCTCCGCTAAACTCATCTATAGAGCAGCAGCCGAAGTCCGCTAACCGTAAGAAACAAAACCCGGAGAGCCCACCCCCACCCCGATGTTCATCGACGAAGCCCATATCCGAATCAAGGCCGGCGACGGCGGCAACGGCTGCATGGCCTTCCGCCGCGAAAAGTTCGTCCCCCGCGGCGGCCCGTCCGGCGGAGACGGCGGCCACGGCGGCGACATCCTCATGCGCTCCTCGCTCTCCCACAACACCCTCATCCACTTCCGCTACAACCCTGAGTGGAAGTCCGAGCGCGGCGGACACGGCCTCGGCTCCAACATGTCCGGCTCCGCCGGCGACCATACCGTTCTCCAGGTTCCCGTTGGCACTCTGCTCTACGACGAAGACACCAACGAACTCCTCCACGACTTCGCCACCCCCAACGACGAGATCGTCATCGCCCGCGGCGGTCGCGGCGGTCGCGGCAACCAGCACTTCGCCACATCCACACACCAAGCCCCGCGCGAGCACGAGCTCGGCCGCCCCGGCGAAGCCAGAAATTATCGTTTGGAACTCCGTCTCCTCGCCGACGCCGGCCTTGTCGGATTCCCCAACGTCGGCAAGTCCACGCTCATCTCGCGCCTCTCCGCCGCCCGCCCCAAGATCGCCAACTACGCCTTCACCACCCTCGAGCCCAACCTCGGAGTCGTCCAGGTCGGCGACCCGCCCTACGAGCAGTCCTTCACCGTCGCCGACATGCCCGGCCTCATCGAAGGCGCCAGCCAGGGCGCCGGCCTGGGCACCCAGTTCCTCCGCCACATCGAGCGCACCTCCGTCCTCGTCCACCTCGTCGACGTCTCCGACGCCGCAGAGGCCATCGAAGGCAGCGCCCGCCCCGACCCCATCGAAGACTACAAAGTCATCACCGCCGAGCTCAAAGCCTTCGACCCCGCACTCGCCGCCAAGCCCACCCTCCTCGTTGCCACCAAGGCCGACGCCGCCAACCCCGACAAGCTCAAAAAGCTGAAGGCCTTCGCCTCCCGCCGCAAGCTCCCCTTCTACGTCATCTCCGCCGTCACCGGAGAAGGCATCGACAAGCTGAAGTACGCCATCGCCGAAGCCGTCGCCCAGCACCGTACCCACGAGCCGGCCCCGGCGCCCGAGCCCGCCATCTACAAAGCCCCCAAACCCAAACCCGCGTACCCACCCCCACCACCCAAGGCCTCCGGCAGCAGAACGCATTAACTGGCATCACCGCGCTCAATGCCGTCGATTACGCTCAAACACCCTGCACAAATGCCCCGTACGGGCCAGAAAACGCTTGTCGAAGCTCAATGCACAATGAAAATGTCGTATTTTACGAATGAGTTGCGACCGGTTTTGACCTCGACCATCTTGCCTACGTATTGCACACGATTTAGCCAGACGTAGGCCTTAGCTGAGGTCTCCATCGTAGGCGCCATGAGGAAGTACTCGTCCGCGGAAGTCAGCACCTCGCCGTTTGCAATCCGCTTGCCGACTTCATTGGACCGGCTGATGATGCCGTTGTAAGTGACATAGATCAGAGCGCCGTCATCCGTCTTGATCGTCAATCGAACATCCTGACGTAGATTTCCGTCAGGCATGATGTGAATCCAGTCCCCCGCTGGGGCAATCAGCGTTCCGTTGATCTTGGGACCCTTAACCCAGCCACCAGGGCCTACATTGTAGATGGTCAATGAATCATCGATCTTCTGCGGTGTATCCAGTGGTGCATATAAAGTCATCAGATATTCGGTGGTGATCTTCGTCGTTTGGGCGCTGGCAAGTGCTGAGGCGAACGCTATCAAACATAGAGCCGCACTCAGGATTCGCTTCACGGCCATCTCCTCGCCTTTTTGGATCGCGCGGTTCCGGTTTTGCGTGACGGGACGCGGCGCCTGGTCAATTTAGATGAATCATTTTGCAGAGCATATTAGTAACATTGCCGGCGTCTCTATGCACAACGACCACAAAACCCGCTGCGCCTGGGTCAACCCCAACGCGCCGCTCATGCTCGCCTACCACGACCGCGAATGGGGCGTCCCCGTCCACGACGACCGCAAACACTTCGAGTTCCTCATCCTCGAAGGCGCGCAAGCCGGCCTGAGCTGGTCGACGATTCTCAACAAGCGCGAAGGCTACCGGCGCGCGTTCGCTGACTTCGACCCAGAAAAGGTCGCGCGATTCACCGCGCCACGCCTCGAAAAGCTCATGCTGGACCCCGCCATCGTCCGCAATCGCCTGAAGATCGAATCCGCCGTGCGCAACGCGCGCGCCTTCCTCAAAATCCAGGAAGACTTCTCGAGCTTCGACGCCTATTGCTGGCGTTTCGTCGGCGGCAAGCCAAAGCGCAACCACTGGAAGTCCATGCAACAACTCCCCGCCACCTCGTCCGAATCCGACGCCTTCAGCAAGGACCTCAAGAAACGCGGCTTCAACTTCGTCGGCTCGACCGTGATCTACGCCCATATGCAGGCCGTCGGAATGGTGAACGACCACCTCATCGATTGCTTCCGCTACCGCGAACTCCGCTAGCAATCGACGCCAGCTCCGCGCCGATCCGTCGAAGGCTACAAAGTCATCGCCGCTCAGGATCTACCCGCGGCTCGCTCAAGCGCGCTTACTTTCCAATCATCAGGATCGTGAACGACCCTGGCACCGGCGGCCCCATCGGCGGACGGCCATTCGGCATAGGAGCTGCTCCCACCGGCGCTGCAGTACGCTCTTGCGACATCGTCAGCAGGTGACCAGTCTTCGCGTCGAGCGTAATCGTCCGGGCTCCGTTCATCGTCGCCAACACCTGCTCCACTTCAAATGTCGTCGGAGTCTTCTCCTTGACCACAGTCAGCGTCCCGTTTCCCCCCGTACTGAAAGCCTCCATCGTCGCCGGGTTGAAGA
>DASYBN010000015.1:0-3921 GCA_036500785.1 Acidobacteriaceae bacterium | reverse complement strand
GACAAAAACTGACGCGAGAGACGCATCCACACCGGAAGCAGGAAGCACTCGGCAACGATGGCGAAGAGAATAATGACGAGCGGCGAGTTCCAGAGCAGCAGCAACCCGCCGTCGAGCGTGGCGTGCAGCGGAGCATAGCTGGTGGGGTAATCGATGTAGGGCAGCTTGTGCAGCAGCGCGGCGCGCGCGGGCAGAACGTAGAACGTGGGAACGTCTCCGCGCACCGCGAAGTGCAGCACAAGGAACACAAGAATGTAGAGGCCGAAGCGGCTGGCGACGAACGCGATGTTGACGGCGCGGTCAAAGCTCTTCCGCGTGCCGCGATGAATCCACGCGCTGGAAGCGGTGATGTAGCTGGCGAGAGCAAAGAAGCCGCCGAGTGCAGCGCGCGCCTCCAGGCTTTGCGTTCCTGTCATGGTGCGGTCGGTACCCCGGATGGTGTGGCTGGCTCGCGCATGAGGCGAGTATACGAAAGGTCGCGACGAGCATTAATGAAAGCAGAGTTGATTGGCATGGTGCGGTAGGATGTTGCGCATGCGAAAGAGGCTTTGGGTCTTGTTGTGCGCACTAAGCGCAACGACGGCGTGTGCGGAATCGGCTAAGGATGCGGTAAGGGCTCTGCGGAACTCGATCGGGAATACTCAGCTCGTCCTCAAGAACTTCAGCGGAGAGGACAGGGTAACGGCAACGTGGACAGGCACTGACTTTGCCCTGGCTCCGCCGCGATGGCGCACGATGGGTGTGTTGCAGATGAATTCCGCAAAGCTGAGCGGAAGCAGGCTCACTTTGCACTGCGTCCGCCGCGTGGTGGTGAAGGACGGCCGGGATCAGCTCGTGTTGTATCCGGAACCTTCCGACGTTCAGATTGAGATTGAGTTGGGGAACGGCGATCCAGCTACGGTGCTGCCGAAGATCAAGGACGATCTGTTCTTTGGGTCTCTAGGAGAAGCTGTTGCGGCAATTCCGAAGAACCGGAGCACCTCGGTTCCAGCACGACTCGATAAGAGTCCGGTGCCAGTAAAGGCGGCTGTTGCGAGTTCGCAGCCTCTCTGCGATTGCGGTGTGAAAGCAGATGCGGGATGCGCTGGCGATAACTCCCTGAGCCAGGGAATAGTTCCTCCGAAGTTTCTGACGGGGAACGATCCGACCCTCGCCGGCCCGGTGAAACACGATAGCCTGATCGGACACCCGAGCCTTAATGCGCACGTGACGGTTGGGCTGATCGTTGATGCATCAGGCCATCCGCAGCAGGTATGGGTGCTTCGACCCGCGGGGATGGAGTTTGATGCGGACGCCGCGAACGCGGTGCTTACGTATGTGTTCCGGCCGGCGATGTGTCACGAAAAGCCCGTGAGCGTTTATCTGAACGTCGATGTCGCCTTCTAGCGCGATTAATGCTGCAGCTGCGTCGTCGCGGGCTGCTGTCCGAGCTTTGTCTGCAGCGGCTTCGGGATGCGGTGTTTATGCGCAGCGACCTCAGGCGTCGGCTCCTTGGGATCGAGCCGATACACGATCAGCAGGTTGCGATCCGGATCGTCAAGCGCAGGAAACGCCGCAACCCGCACGGGCTGATAGAGCGGCGTGATCGCGTCAGCCTTATCGTCATCAAGCTCGTTCCAGGCGATGTACCAGCCGGGGTGGTATTTGGCCACGCGCTGATCGAGATCAAGCGTGCCAAAGTCGTCGTCGATCGACGGCAGTCCAGTCATCAGCGTGAGGTCGGAGCCGGAGATCGACAGGATGAGGCGCGAGTGCGTAGGGTCGTCGTCGACGATGCGCTTGATGGCCTGTGCGGCGGCTTCGAATTGATAGGTAGGGTGACGGATGAAGTCGAGTTGCAACAGCGCGTCGGGAATAGCGATCGCCAGCGTCACCGCGGTGACGATGCTCGAGGCTATGACTGTCTGAATCGGGCGATCGAAGTGGCGGAAGCGATCCAGCGCCAGCGCGACCGCTGCCGTCATCGGGACCGCGATGACGAGGTAATACCGGGGCTGCAGGTTGTTGTGATAAATGAGAAAGCCGAAGTAGCCGGCGATCCAGAGCAGCAGCGACGGAAAGAGCGGGTCGGCAAAGAGCCGAGGACGCCAGAAGAGCGCGAGCGCAAGCACGACGAAGAAGGCCGGATAGAGAACTTGGCCGATCCAGAGGCCGTCGTGGATCGCGTTAAGCACGATAGTCGCAAGCGGCTGGAGCTCGACGCCGGTGTATGCATTGGCGGAGAAGAGGTAGCGGTAGTCCTCCAGATAGTGCGGGCGCACGAAGGCGGCGAAATAAACGAGCCAGAGCGCAATCGCAAGAGCGGCGGGCGGAAGCGCGAGGCGAAGGTACCGGCGGCTGCTGTAACCGGCACGCGCCCAAACCATGTAGAAGATGGCGGGCGTGAGAAAGATGCCGGTCGTCTTCGTCAGCACGATTGCGGGGATGAGGACGCCAAGTCCGACCGTCAGCGCAACAGCGCGGAGTGTAGCGCGTGAGGGCGAACGTAGCCCCGCGATATTCAGCGGCTCGAGCTGCGAGGCGACGAGCAGAGCGATTGCGGTGAGTGCAATGAGCAGCGGCTCGAGGATCGCCATCCGCTCGAACACGTAGATGTAAGGGCTGAGACAGAGAAAGAGAACGCAGAGCGGACCGGCGAGCGGCGTCGCGTTGGGCTGAAGTGCGCGCGCGGCGCGCTGCAGAAGGATGTAGAGCGCGACCAGCGTGACTGCGAAGACACAAAGCGTGAGCGCGCGCGCCGCGGAGGGCGAAACGCCCGTGAATTTGAAGACGAGGAGCTCGAGGGCGGGCCAGACCGGCAGCGCGACCGCCGGATTGAAGTCGCCGGCCCAGTACCAGTGCCCGGTGAGGAAGTGGCGGATGGCAGCGTCGCCGTACCATCCTTCATCGGTGTACTTAGCCCAGTCCATCCACGGCGAGTTGTTAGGGAAGTCTGCCGTGAGATGAACGAAGTGCAGCGAGAAGAAGACCGCCGCTACGGCAAGCAGCAGAAGGCCCGGCAGGTGTTGTGTGATGGCGTGTTCGCGTGGTCGGCTGCCCGGCATCGAGTCCACTTTACCTGAGCGCGGCGCGCGAAGGGCTGCCTTTGTAGAAGGATGCCGAATGCGTTTTCAGCTACTCGTACGACAGCGCGTCGATGGGGTCTTTGCGTGCTGCCTTCAACGCAGGATACAGCGCGCCGAACAGAGCTCCGAGGAGTGCGATGACGACGGCGCTCGCGACCCACCCGGGCGTGATCTGGAAGCTCAGCGTCGGGAAACGGGCGTGCAGAATCGTGCGCAGAAGGTACGTGGCAGCGACGCCCAGAACAACACCTGCTACGGCGAGCAGGCCGGTCTCTCGCAACACAACAGAGACAATGCCGCCGCGGCTGGCGCCCATGGATTTGAGAATGCCGATTTCGCGCGTACGCTCCATGACAGCCGTGTACATCGACTGGAAGATGACCAGGAAGCCGATGATGATGGCGATGCCGATGACGACGCGCAGCGCGATGTTGAAGCCGGGCATACGCTCGGGCGTGAGCGTGGAGAGGAACTCCTGAACCGTCTGGACGCTCCAGTCTTCAAGGCCCGGGGTGGAGAGGATCTCCTTGCGCACGGCCTCCTGGTACTGCGGCTGGTTTTCGGTGCGCAGGAAGAATTCGGCGGCTTTGCCAGGGTTGCCGTCGAGTTGGTCCATGGTGTCGAGCGGGATGAACTTGCGGCTGCCCTTGCCGTGCTCGACGATGCCGCAGACGCGGAAGTTATGATTGAGCGCCTTCACCGTGTCGCCGACGTGGAGACCCTTGCCGCTGGCGGCCTGCAGGTCGTCGATGATCATGTCAAACGGTTGCTGAAACGGGCTGCCCTGAAGGAAGACAAACGGACGCAGCGCGTTGTAGCTCGCGTAATCGATGCCGTAGATGTTTTCGAGCGAAGA
>DASYBN010000014.1:0-12096 GCA_036500785.1 Acidobacteriaceae bacterium | reverse complement strand
CGAACTTGAGGCGCTGTTTTTACTGAGTGAGGCTTCCGGGTTTCTACTCACCGGCCTCGCGACAGTGTTTTGCGCGAACTTTCTAAGACTATCGAAGTTCGCGCCCCGTGTCAACACGGTAAATTTCGAGGTATTCAGGAGATAAATCGCGAAGCGCGATCGGTTCCTTCACGACAACAGGTGTCGCTCCCCATAACAGCGCCAGATTCTCAAAACATCATGACGATCGCCATGCGATCGCGGAGCTCTAAGCTCCTGTATCTCAATAAGTTGCAGTGGCTTGGGTTTGTGCGGCTGGGACCTTGCCCATCAGTACCGCGGTCAAACGCTTGGACTGCGCTCCGTCTTGCCGTCATCACCCCGGAGGGGCTCAGGCGCGAAGCAGTTGCTTGTTTAGATTAGCCCAGGTTGCGCCCGGATGCAAATTCTCTACAAACAGCTGCCGTTGGCCCTTGCTCGTTGCCAACGACAGGATTGACTTTAGCAAGCATGCGCGCGAGACGCAAGCGCACGGCTGTGGGAACTGTGGACAGGTTGCGGAAATCAGCGGCCCCCCGGCCCGAAGCCAGCCCAAAAGGCAGTTAGAATCAAGAGATTCTGACCGCTGAGTCCTGGGAGCAGGCCATGGAACCGCAGGAAATTCACGAGTTCTCCGAACAGCTCAAAGAGGGTGCGGAGAAGGACATGACCCACGTCTCGCTGATCATTGCGATCCTGGCGGTGCTGGTGGCCATGGTTACCGTCATGGGGCACCGGCAGCACACCGAGGCAATGCTCGAGCAGACCCGCGCGGCCGACCAGTGGAACGAGTACCAGGCGCGCAGGCTCCGGATGCAGCAGCTGGAGACGACGAGCGATCTGCTGTCCCTACAGCCCTCGAGCGATAGCGCCGCCGTGCAGGCGAAGCTCGCTTCCTATAAGCAGCGGATGGCGAAGTGGGGCCCGGAGCTGGATAAAGACGCCGAGACGGCGCACGAGCTCGAGAACAGCGTAGACCGCGCGGAGCGAAGGGCGGTCCGCTTTGATCTCGGCGAGGCGCTGCTGCAGATCTCCGTCGTTCTGGCGTCCATCACCCTGCTGACCCGCCACTCCAAATATGTATGGGCGGCCGTGACCATGGGACTGGCTGGCCTGGTGGTTGCGGCATCGTCGTTTCTGGTGCGTTGAATGGGCGGGGCGGCGGTTACGAGGGTTTCGCGATCAGACCCAGGTCGACGAAGCCGTTGACGAAGTACTGCACGGCAAGTGCGACCAGTAACAGACCCATGACGCGGACGAGGATGCGGATGCCCGTCTGCCCGAGCACCCGCGCCACGCGGCTGGCCGCGCCGAGCACGAGGAAGCAGATGCCCGCGGTGATAGCGATCGCGGCCAGGATGGCGATCATCTCCCAGGCGGACTGCACCTGGCCGACGAGCACCATCACGGTGGTGATGCTGCCGGGACCGGCGAGCATGGGAATGCCCATCGGCACAATGCCGGCATCGTCCTTGGAGGCCGCCGCCTGGGTGTCCTTGCGGGTCTCCTGGGTGGGCGATCGCTTGGCCTCGAGCATGTCCAGTCCGATGAGGAGAAGGATGACACCGCCCGCGATCTCGAACGCCGGAAGAGATATGCCGAAGAGCTTGAAGATGTACTGGCCGATGAAGGCAAACGTGGTGAGCACACCCCACGCGGTGAGCGAGGCGCGCCGGGCAGTCCGAACGCGGCGGCGGGCATCCTGGCCTTCGGTGATAGCGAGGAAGGTGGGCAGCGCGGCGAAGGGGTCGACGAGAAAGAAGATGGAGCTGAGCGCGAGCAGAGAGAAGCGCGCGAGCGCTGAGCTCTCGATGCGGGTAAGCGCGGCGGTGTGGTCGACGAACATCAGGTCGATTCAGATTGTTGCACGGGTACGCGCAACAGAGTGCGCACCCCGCAGGCCGGAATGAATTTCGAGCCCACCCGCGCGAACCGTATAATCAGAGCTCAAACGTAAGGAGACGTGCATGCCGCTCGAAACGACAGCCAACATCTGGCACAACGGCCAACTGATTCCGTGGGAGAAGGCGCAGATTCATGTGATGAGCCACGTGGTGCACTACGGCTCGTCGGTGTTCGAGGGCATTCGTTGCTACGCGCAGGGCGCCCGCGGCCAGGAATCGGCAGGCGCGAGCGTCTTCCGCCTCAACGAGCACATGCAGCGGCTTATCCACTCCGCCAAGATCTACCGCATGCCGCTGCCCTACACGCTCGAGCAATTGAACGAAGCGGTCGTCGAGGTGATCGAGGCCAACGGCGTCACGCCATGCTACGTCCGGCCGGTCGCATTTCGCGGGTACGGAGAGATTGGCGTCAACCCGCTGAAGTCGCCGGTTGAGGTCTACATTGCGAACTTTCCGTGGGGCAAGTACGTGGCCGGCAACAATGGCGCGGACGTCTGCATCTCCAGCTGGAATCGTCTGGCGCCGAACACGATGCCGTCGCTGGCGAAGGCGGGCGCGAACTACATGAACTCGCAGCTGATCCGCATGGAAGCCGACGTGAACGGCTACGTCGAAGGCATCGCGCTGGACGTGAACGGCTACCTCAGCGAGGGCTCGGGCGAGAACCTGTTTATCGTCCGCAACGGAACGCTGTACACCTCGCCGCTGGCGAACTCGGTGCTGAACGGAATCACGCGCGATTCGATTCTGGTGCTGGCGCGGCAGCTGGGCATCCCGGTGGTCGAGCAGGCGCTGCCGCGAGAGCTGCTCTACATCTGCGACGAGGCGTTCTTTACGGGAACGGCCGCGGAGGTGACACACCTGCGCAGCGTGGACCGCATTCTGGTCGGCGACGGAACAATGGGGCCGGTTACAGCGGCGCTGCACAAGGCGTTTTTCGATATCGTGAGCGGGGCGGCAGCGGACACGTACAACTGGCTGACGCCGGTGAGAGTTCGCGAGGCCGTCACGGCGTAAGTAGTTCGCGGCAACGCGACCCGGGTGCCTGGCGAGCTTGTTCGCCGGGGTGAGAAGCTGGAGTAAGGATTGTTCTTGAGGAGATTGCGGTACGTTCTTCCAGCCCTGGTGCTGGCTGCGATGGCGGCGAGCGCCCAGGCACAGATTGGCGCGTACGTGAATCCGGTGTTCAACCGGATCGATAATTCGACGCCGGACACTGGTCCCTTTGCGTTCCTCGGCGATGGCGTGACCTCGCGCACCTTCGGCGGTCTGGACTTCGGCGGCTACTACAACATCACGCAAGGCGCGGGAGCCAAGCTCGGTGTGGATTTGCGCGATACGATCGTGCACGCGAACAACGCGTCCCTGAACACCTTCGCAGTGGCCGCCCGGATTGAGGCGCCGCCGCTGATGCACGGCCTGCGGCCATATGCGCAGCTCTCGGTCGGTGCCGCAAGAAGCAAAGCCCCTCAAAGCTCCGTGCATACGACGCGCGGGGCTTTCGGCGGGTTCGTTGGCCTGGACCTGCCGCTGAATCCGCACGTCGACTTCAGAATTGTTGAGTTGGGGTACGGCGGGGTCACAACGACCAACAGCTACATCTATGGTGGGGCAACGCCGATCGGCAGCTCGACACAGATCAGCGTGAGCAGCGGCCTGGTGTTCCGTTTCCGTGTGCCGGGTCTGCCCAAGAAAGAGAAACTGCCTTCATACTGAGGGGGCTTCAGAGACAGCAACGGCGTTCTCCTTCGAGAACGCCGTTTGTTTTTGATGACGGCACGCGGAACTCGTGGGCTACTGCTCGTCGCCCTCTTCCTCTCCGCCGACGTCTTCGGTATCCTCTTCATCGACCGAACTCTGCTTGGTTGACGCGCTTCCCTTCTTCTTCACGTCTCCAGCAGCCTTGCGCTCATCTTCCTTGCTCTTGCGCTCGGAGGTCTTCTCGCTCGCCTTCTTCTTCGAGGCGGGCTTTGAGTCTTTATCCTCCTCTTCCTCCTGCGCGGCTTCTTTGAAGATCGGCTTCGCGGCAGCGGCGATCTTCTTCGCGGCCTCGATCTCCTCCTCGAGGTTCTGCTTCAGCAGCTCGACCGCTTCGCGCATCCCGAGCGTCTTCGCCATCGCGATCACGGCGTGGTAGCCGGCGATCTCATAGTGCTCGGTACGCAGAGCGGCGCCGATGAGGCCAGAGTCAAAGGACGCGTCGTCCATGTCCTCTTCGAGCGCCTCTTCGCCCTCGCCGATGACGCCTTCCATGCCCTCGCAATGCTTGCCGGTGGGTTTCTTACCAATGTGCTCAAACACCTCGCGCAGACGCAAGACCTGGCCCTTCGTCTCCTCCAGATGATCTTTGAAGAGCTGTTTGAGCTCGCCGTTTTTCGCGCCCCTGGCGAGTTTGGGGAGTGCCTTTACAAGCTGATTCTCCGCGCTGTACATATCGCGGAGCTCGTCGATGAGAACGTCCTCAAGTGCCATGAAACTCTCTCCTGAAAAATCCTTAAGTCCGGCTCACTTCATCCGGGCGGGCGTAGCCAGAGTGCCTGCGGTGCGCGCAAGGCCACGTCCATGAGAGGCAGCGCGCCCCGCCCGAGTTGGCCCGATGTGCGGGAAATGCTTTAGCTTGCGCAACGGCTCACGTCGCGCGGCGAGGCTAACGGCGAGACTGGCACCAGTTCAGCGGCCTTCGCTCGGCCGATGCACGCCGACCAACTCGGGCTCGTCGACCTTGTTGAGCTTCTGCGCCTGCTGCTGCGTCGGGCGCCGGCGGCGCACATACGGCTCGAGCTTCTGCGGCTGCCCTGCCTCAAGAGCACGCTGGAGCGCGGCAATGACCCGGATGTCGAGCATACCCTCCTCGCCATCCGCCTCCGGGTGCTCGCCGTTTACGATGCATTCGGAGAAATACTTCAGCTCGCCGCCAAACTGATCGGTGGGTTTGAAGCTCTCTTCCGTCTTCGTCTTTGTCTCGCCGATCGTGATGGTGTGCTTGAAGCCGCCGGGCATCGCAAAGGCAGGTGTCGAGTAGAGATCGCCGAGTGTGCCGACGATGCGGTAGTCATCCAGATCAGACCCCGAGTAGCTGAGCAGCATGGTCGCAAGCTGGCCGCCAGGGAAGCGCAGACTGACCGCGACCTGGTCGTCGAAGTCGCGAAAGCGCTCGGGCTCGGTGCGCGTGCCGATCGCGAAGACCTCGACCGGCTCAGCGCCGAAGAAATTCCGCGCGGTATTGATGGGATACGGCCCCATGTCCGGCACGGGGCCGGCCCAGTAGCCGTTCTTCGCGCGGTGATTCTGATAGTTCACCGGCTGTGAAAACGACGAGTTGAAGTAGCGCAAGTGGCCGAGCTTGCCGCTGCGCGCGGTTTCGAACGCCTTCAGCATCGCAGGCTCATGATGCATGCGATAGGCGACCATCAGCTTCGCTCCGCTGTGCTCGGAGGCAGCGATTATGCGCTCGCAATCTTCAACCGAGGTCGCCATCGGCTTTTCGAGCAGCAGATGAATCCCGGCATCAAGCGTGCGCACGGCGAGAGCGACGTGGTCCCAGTTCGGCGTGGCGAGATAGACCGCATCGATCTTCCCTGAGCGCAGCAGATCGTCATACTCGTCATAGCTGAACAGGTCGTGAACACCGTACTTCTCGCCGACGTTGGCAGCCTTGTCCTCATGCCCGCTCACGAACGCGACGACCTCACTGTTACCCGTGTGCTCGACGCCCGGGAGAAACGCAGTTTGTGAGATCCATCCAATTCCGACGACGGCGTAGCGAACCTTGCGACCCTTGACGGCAACGGCCTGCGGCATAGAAAAACCCTCCAGCGCGAATGGCGCCCTGAAAGGTGGATGCGGGCAGCGGGAGCACCGGTGGCTTCAGGATTTTGCGGTGAGTGAAGTCTCGTCTTCCGCTGGTATCGGCGACGGCGCCAGAGAGTCCCAGCCAGGCAGTACCTGCGAGCCGATAATCAGGCGCACCCCATCCTGCAGGCGAATGTAGGTGTAGGCCCACTGCCGAAACACAGACAAGCGGTTGCGGAAGCCGATGAGAAAAAAGATGTGCACCACCAGCCACGTGAGCCACGCCATAAAACCCGACCAGTGCGCATGAAACGGCCACGCAATGCGCGCGACGGCAGCCTTGCGTCCGATGGTCGCCATGTCACCCTTGTCGAAATAGTGGAACGCCTTCTGCTTCGCTGCGGCGGCTGGATTGCTCGTCAAAAGTCCGATCCGCTCCGCTGCGTACGTGCCCATCTGCATCGCGGGCTGCGCCACGCCCGGCGTTTGCCGCCCGTTCTCTTCGTAGTGCGCGAGGTCCCCGATGACGAAGATTTCAGGATGACCCAGCGGATTGAGGTGCTCGTCGACGCTCACACAGCCGCGGCGGTCGAGGCACTGTGGAAGCCCGAGCGACTCCGCAAGCATTTTGCCGAGCGGTGAGGCCTGCACGCCGGCCGCCCACAACGTGCACACACTCTCAATGCGCTCGTTGCCGACCATAACGTAGCCGGGCTGCACATCGGTCACATGGGAGCCTGTGCGAACACGCACGTTGAGCTTTGCAAGCTGCTCGACCGCCTTTTGCTGCAGGTCCTCCGGGTAGGCAGCGAGGATATGCGGCGAGCCCTCAAGGATCAGCACGTTCGCTGTCGAGGGATCGATGTGCCGAAAGTCGCGCGTCATGTAAAGGCGCGCGATGTCAGAGATCGCGCCCGCGAGTTCGACGCCCGTCGGTCCGCCGCCGATGATCACGAAGTTCAGCGGAGGATGCGTTCCCGTCTCGACCGTCTGCCGCTCGGCGAGCTCAAACGCCAGCAGCACACGCCGCCGAATCTCCGTCGCATCTTCGACGGACTTGAGTCCCGGCGCGAGCTTCGACCAATCGTCGTGACCGAAGTAGCTGTGCGTCGATCCGGTGCCGAGGATCAGGTAATCGTAGACCGCTTCGGCGCCGCTCTTGAGATGCACGCGGCGCGCTGCGGTGTCGAAGCCGACGACCTCGTCCATGAGAACTTCAGTGTTCGCGTTGTCACGCAATATGGTGCGTATGGGCTGTGCAATGTCGCCTGGCGAAAGCACCGCGAGCGCCACCTGGTACAGCAGCGGCTGAAAGGTGTGGTGGTTCTTGCGGTCGACGACTGTGACGTCGACAGGAAGCTTCCCGAGCCGCTTGGCCGCGTAGATGCCGCCGAAGCCGGCGCCGACCACGACGACGCGCGGCCGAGTCCCCGCCGTGCTGCTGTTGGCCATGAGCCCCCCTTATGTGAAGGATGCGTTGAGGGCCCGTTCGGTCGCTGCGCAGAGGATGGTTACTGCAGAAAGGATACGCAGCATGCGGTAATCGCGCACCTGTGACAGAATCGAGCGGAATCCTGTAGCTTGCTTCTGCCCTCCAGAGCGACACTGGAGGTGGAGGCAGACGAGCATGGCCGCAGCGGCAGGCACAAGAAGCACACCGGTCTCGACGCGAGTGTTGACCACCAACAAACACCTGATTCGCTGGGTGGAGAAGATGGCCGAGCTGTGCCAGCCCTCCGCGATCCACTGGGTCGATGGCTCCGACGCCGAGAACGAGTATCTCTCGCGCCAACTCGTCGAGGCCGGTACGTTCATCAAGCTGAACGAGACGCTGTGGCCCGGATGCTATCTCGCGCGCAGTTCGCCCAATGATGTGGCCCGCGTCGAAGACCGCACCTTCATCTGCTCGCTAAGCAAGGACGCCGCAGGGCCGACGAACAACTGGGAAGATCCGTTCAAAATGCGCCGCAAGCTCAAGGAGCTCTTTCGCGGCTCTATGCGCGGACGCACCATGTACGTTCTCGCGTTCTCGATGGGACCGATCGGATCGAAGGCCTCGCAGATCGGCGTGCAGCTCACCGACTCCGCTTATGCCGTCGTGAACATGCGCATCATGGCGCGTGTCGGCGCGCCGGTGTTTGCTGAAATCGACAAGGATGTGAAGCGCGTTGTGCCCTGCATGCACTCGGTGGGAGCTCCGCTCGCGCCGGGCGAGCAGGATGTGCCGTGGCCCCAGAACGACACAAAGTACATCGTTCACTTCCCCGAGACGCGCGAGATCTGGAGCTACGGTTCGGGCTACGGCGGCAATGCGCTGCTGGGCAAAAAATGCTTCGCTCTGCGCATCGCCAGCAACATCGCGCGCGACGAAGGCTGGATGGCGGAGCACATGCTCATCCTCGGCGCAGAATCTCCGGAAGGCGAGAAGACCTACGTCGCCGCGGCGTTTCCTAGCGCCTGCGGAAAGACAAACTTCGCGATGATGATTCCGCCCAAGGGCTTCGACGGCTGGAAGATCTGGTGTGTGGGCGACGATATCGCGTGGATTCGTCCCGATGCCACTGGGCAACTGCGCGCAATCAATCCTGAGGCCGGCTTCTTCGGCGTGGCGCCCGGGACCAGCGCCAAGACAAACCCCAATGCGATGGCCACGCTCAGCCGCAATACGATCTTCACTAACGTTGCGCTCACGCCGGACGGCGGCGTGTGGTGGGAGGGCATGACCGCGAAGCCGCCGGCCGAGTGCATCGACTGGCGCGGTGAGCGCTGGACACCGGAGATCGGCAAGACGACCGGCCGCACCGCAGCGCATCCGAATGGACGCTTCACCGCGCCGGCTGTGCAGTGCCCGGTATTTGATCGTGAAGCATGGGAGTCGCCGGATGGCGTGCCGATCGCGGCGTTTCTGTTCGGTGGCCGCCGCTCCGACACCGTTCCGCTCATCTTCCAGTCGTTCAATTGGTCGAGCGGCGTCTACGTTGGCGCGACGATGGGCTCAGAGACGACCGCCGCAGCCGCGGGCAAAACCGGCCTCGTACGCCGCGATCCCATGGCGATGCTTCCCTTCTGCGGCTATCACATGGGTGACTACTTCCGGCACTGGCTGAAGATGCAGCGCGAACTCTCCGCCACGCCGCGCGTCTTCCACGTGAATTGGTTTCGCAAGGACGAGAACGGCAAGTTTCTATGGCCGGGATTCAGCGAGAACATGCGCGTGCTGAAGTGGATCGTCGACCGCGTGCACGGACGTGCGCTTGGAAAAGAGACGCCGATCGGCTGGACGCCGTACTACCAGGACATCAACTGGAACGGGCTCGAGTTCTCACCGGAGCAGTTCGAAAAGCTGCAGACCGTCGACCGGGACGCATGGCGCCGTGAGGTGATGAGCCATGAAGAGCTCTTCCTTCTGCTGCATGATCATCTGCCGCCGGAGATGATCTACGAGCGCGAACTGCTCATCTGCAGGCTCTAGACCGAACAGCAATTCAGGTCAGCGGGGCTTGATCGGATGCTCGAGGCGGCTGATGGCGCCGGTTCCCCGCTGCAGAATCTCTGTGACGGACGTCAGCCTCTTCACGCCCGTATCCTTCCACATCTCCGCTTCGATGGCGCGGGCGAACTGCTCGCCGCGATCCAGAAGCCTTCGGCCTCGCGGTGTAAGAGAGGCCGTGAGGATCCGCTGATTGTGTTCGGCCTTCTCGCGCCGTATCCAGCCCTCGCGGACCGCGCGGGTCATCATGGCCTGCAGTGTCTGCGGGGTGACGTGGCACTCGCGCGCAATGGCTGCGGAGCTGACTTCGGCCTTTCGGTCCACCGCATGCAGAAGCCGAAGCTGCGGCAGGCTGAGGCCGTACGGGCGCAGCGACTCCTCGAGCGCTGCCTTATAGGCCAACAACAGATCGCGCATGGCATACGTCATGCGTTCTGCCGCTTCAGCCTTCGCCGTTGCAACCTTTGTGGGCCGGGAGGACATATCAGTACCCTGATATACTGTATCAGTACCCTGATATGCCGAGCCAGCTCCAAGCCGCGTGGAAACCGAAGCATAACCCGTGGCTGATCGCGCTGACGGTGACTATTGCGACGTTCATGGAGGTGCTCGACACCTCCATCGCAAACGTCGCCCTGCCGCACATCGCGGGTTCGGTCGGCGCCTCGCAGGAGGAGGCCACCTGGGTGCTGACGAGCTATCTCGTCTCCTCCGCCGTGATTCTGCCCATCTCCGGCTGGCTCTCGGACCGCATCGGCCGCAAACGCTTCTACATGTCGTGCGTGGTGATGTTCACCGTATGTTCGCTGCTCTGCGGTCTCGCGCCCACCCTTCCCTTACTGATCCTTGCGCGAATCCTGCAAGGCCTCGGCGGCGGCGGCCTTGCCCCTAGCGAACAGGCAATCCTCGCCGACACCTTCTCGGTGGAAAAGCGCGGACAGGCCTTCGCGCTCTATGGAATGGCAGTCGTCGTGGCGCCTGCGATCGGACCAACACTCGGCGGATGGTTGACCGACAACTACAACTGGCACTGGATCTTCTTCATCAATCTGCCGTTTGGCCTGCTCTCGCTGTTTCTCTCCAACCGCATGGTCGAGGATCCGCCGGAGATGAAGGAGCGCATGAAGCGCCGCTCGCCCGTGGACTTCATCGGTCTCGGCGCGGTCGCTCTCGGCGTCGGCCTGCTTGAGTTCACGCTCGACAAGGGCCAGGAGAAGGACTGGTTTGGCTCCGGTGAGATCCAGCTCACAGCGCTTCTGGCCGTCATCACGCTGATCTTCTTCGCCATCTGGGAGTGGCGGCATCCCGATCCGATCGTCGACCTGAAGCTGCTGAAGAACCGAAACTTCGGCACTGCCGTCTTTCTGCAGCTCGTCCTCGGCATGGTGCTCTTCGGCTCGACCGTGCTCATCCCGCAATTCCTGCAGGTGTTGCTGGGATACACCGCCGAGCGCGCGGGCATGGTGCTCTCGCCCGCGGGGTTCGTGATGATGATCATGATGGCCGTCGCCGGAAGGACGCTCGGCAAGGGCGACCCGCGCCTCATGGTGATGCTCGGCTACCTGGCCGTTGCCGCAGGTCTATTCAATCTCACACGGCTCGACCTGTACGCCAGCTACGGGACAATCACGATATGGCGCATGCTACAGGTCGTGGGTTTACCGTTCATCTTCATCCCGATCAGCACGCTTAATTACGTGGGCGTGCCGCGCGACAAGATGAACCAGATCTCTTCGCTCTCCAACTTCGCGCGCAACATGGGCGGATCCGCTGGAACAGCTCTACTGACCACCTTCATCGCACGCTCGGCGCAGGTGCATCAGATGAACCTCGCCTCCAACCTCAGCGCCGGTTCGGCTGCCGTTATGGACCAGATTCGACGGTTCGCCGCTCTGACGCACAGCTCGATCGCCGCTGCGCAGTTCCCTGCGCTGGCCGAGATCTATGGACAAATGCAGCGGCAGGCAATGATGCTCGCCTACAAAAATGCGTTTGCAATCCTCGCCGGAGTCGTCCTTCTACTGTCGCCGCTTGTCTGGATCATGCGGCTCCCGCCAAAGAACACCGCGGTGGATCCAGAGCAGCTCGCAGCGCACTAAGGTTGCTGCGAACTCCGCCGAAGCCACGTACACACTGCAGCTCTAGCGCGTAAGAATCAGCGGACCATCCTTCGTGATTGCGACCGTGTGCTCGAAGTGGGCACTGTAGCTGCCGTCGACGGTAACCGCGGTCCATCCATCTTCCAGCACACGCACCTCAGGCCGACCTAGATTGATCATTGGCTCAATAGCCAGGACCATGCCGGCCTTCAGCCGCGGCCCTTTGCCGGGGCTGCCGATGTTGGGAAGCTGCGGATCCTCATGCATGCTGCGGCCGACGCCGTGCCCGACGAACTCCCGCACCACGCCGAAGCCTGCGGCCTCGCACATCGACTGCACCGCATGCGAGATATCGAAGAGCCGTCCGCCAGGAACGGCCTTCTCGATCGCGGCGTAGAGTGAGGCCTCCGTAACACGCAGCAAATTCGCGACCTCCGGCTTCACCGTGCCGATCGGGTACGTGACCGCCGCATCGGAGTAGAACCCGTCCACCACAACGCCGCAGTCGATCGAGACGACGTCGCCGTCCTTCAGCGTACGGCGATCGTTCGGAATTCCATGAATGACTTCGCTGTTGACGGACGTGCACAGAACCGCCGGGTAGCCGTGGTACCCCTTGAACGCCGACTTGACGCCGAGTTGCTCAACCTTCGCGACTGCCGCGCGTTCGAGATCCATCGTCGTCGCACCAGCTGCAACAACCGCGCGCACGGCCTCGTGTACCTTGCGCAGCGCTTCGCCCGAGCGACGCATCGCCTGGATCTCAGCGGCGGATTTGATCATGATGGCCATA
>DASYBN010000013.1:0-6413 GCA_036500785.1 Acidobacteriaceae bacterium | reverse complement strand
TGGCCGCCGCCGCCGCCATCACCGGTCACCTCACCGACATCCGCAAATGGGAGTTCGACAACAACTCGCGTAACTAACCGCTGTCATCCTGAGCCATAGGCGAAGGATCCCCGTATTTCGATCGGATCACCAAGGACGAATCATGCAACCTATCAACACTCTGACAAGCACTGCCGTCCCACTCCCGCTGCCCAACATCGACACGGACCAGATCATCCCCAAGCAATTCCTCAAGCGCATCGAGCGCACCGGCTATGGCGACTTCCTCTTCTACGACTGGCGATACAACCTCGACATTCCTGATCACGTGGAGCCTCGCCGCGACTTCGTGCTCAACAAACCCGAGTACAAGGGCTCCGAGATCCTCATCGCCGAAAAGAACTTCGGCTGCGGCAGCTCGCGCGAGCACGCCGCATGGGCCATCAATCAGTACGGCTTCCGCGCCGTCATTGCGCCCAGCTTCGCCGACATCTTCTTCTCCAACGCCGGCAAGAACGGCATCATCCTCTGCCGTCTCTCCGACGAAGAGGTCGAAACGCTGATGCAGCGCAGCACCAAAAATCCAAAGCACCTCATCACCATCAACCTCGAAGCCCAGACTGTCACGGACGATGAAGGCTTTCACGCGCACTTCGATATCGACCCGTTCCGCAAGTACTGCCTGCTGAACGGCCTCGACGACATCGGCCTCACCCTGCGGCACGAGTCCGACCTCAACAACTTCGAATCCAAACACGACGAAGAATTCTGGTCCGCACCCAAGGCCAACGAAGCCGCATGAAGCGTCTATCATTCATCGCGACTGCATTCTTGGCGGCGTGTTGCGCAGCGCAGACGCCGGCCCCGCCGCAGGGGCGAACTGTGCACCCGCCCGCACGCATTGTGCTTATTGGCTCCGTCAAAACCGGCAATCCCGCTCTGAATGAGGCCGTGCGGACGGCTGCACGAAAAGTCATAGAACACCATGGCAGCAACGTAGCGGATACGGCAGGAACTGCGGATGTCTCGTTTGAGATTGAAGTTCGTCAGCTTGCCCAGCCCGACCCTCAGTCCTCGGGGAAGTTCGTAGAGGTGCGGGTGCTCGATACAAAAACACACGCGCGGATATTTTTGACCGATCAGGCCGCAGATCGCGGCACTGATCCCGACATCGTGCACACGGCCGAAAAAGCTGTGTCTGAATTCTTCAACGCGTCAATACCCCCACCGCCCGTTTAGGTGGCAACACTTTATGGAGAAGAACTTGAAGGACCCGAATCTCCCCGCAGGCAAAACGAACTCCGTCGTCCTCACCGAAGGCCCCTCACGCGCCGCCGCGCGCAGCTACTTCCGCGCCGTCGGCTTCTCCAAAGACGACCTGCACAAGCCCATCATCGGCATCGCCAACACCTGGACCGAGGTCGGCCCCTGCAACTTCCATCTCCGCCAGGTCGCCGAAGCCGTCAAGGAAGGCATCCGCGAGGCCGGCGGCACGCCCATGGAGTTCAACACCATCACCGTGCACGACGGCATCACCATGGGCACCGAAGGCATGAAGGCGTCGCTCATCTCGCGCGAAGTCATCGCCGACTCGATCGAACTCGTCACGCGCGCCAACTCCTTCGACGGCCTCGTCTGCATCGCCGGCTGCGACAAGAACATGCCCGCCGCCATCATGGCTCTCGCGCGCCTCAACATCCCCGGCCTCATGCTCTACGGTGGCTCCATCGCGCCCGGCACACTCCATCAGCCCGACGGCACCAACAAAGAGATCACCATCCTCTCTGTCTTCGAAGCCATCGGCTCGCACGCCGCCGGCCGCATCAACGACGACCAGCTCGAAGCCGTCGAAGCCGCAGCCTGCCCCGGCCCAGGAGCCTGCGGCGGCCAGTTCACCGCCAACACCATGGCCATGGCCGGCGAGTTCCTCGGCATCTCGCCCATCCAGCTCTCCGGCGTCCCCGCCATGTCCAAAGAAAAACACTCCGCCAGTCGCGAAGCCGGCCGCATGGTCATGGAGCTCGCGCGCAAGCAGATCAAGCCGCGCGACATCCTCTCGCGCGACGCACTCGAGAACGCCATCGCCGCCGTCGCCGCATCCGGCGGCAGCACCAACGCCGTGCTTCATCTCATCGCCATCGCACACGAGCTCAACATCCCACTCTCGATGGAAGACTTTGACGCCATCTCCGAGCGCACGCCCTTCATCTGCGATCTCTCGCCAGGCGGCAAATACGCGGCCACTGATTATCAGAACGCCGGCGGTTCACGAGTCTTAGCCTCGCGTCTGAAAGACCGAGGCTTGATAACAAACATCCCCACCGTCAGCGGCAAGTCGCTGTTCGAGGAAGCCGAAGCCGCCGTCGAAACTCCCGGCCAGGACGTCGTCCACAACTGGGACAAGCCGCTCAAGCCCACTGGCGGCCTCGTCATCCTCCGCGGCAATCTCGCGCCCGACGGCTGCGTCATCAAAGTCGCCGGCCACGAGCGCCTGAACCACACCGGCACCGCCCGCGTTTTCGATCGCGAGCAGGACGCCTTCGACGCCGTCGAGCATGGCAAGATCAACCCGAACGACGTCCTCGTCATCCGCTACGAAGGCCCGCGCGGCGGCCCCGGCATGCGCGAGATGCTCGCCGTCACCGCGGCCATCAAGGGCATCCCCGAACTGTCGGAGACAGTTGCACTCATAACCGACGGCCGCTTCTCCGGCGCCACCCGCGGCCTCATGGCCGGCCACGTCGCCCCCGAAGCCCAACTCGGCGGCCCCATCGCCGCCGTCCGCGAAGGCGACACCATCACCTTCGACATCCCCAACCGCAAACTAACACTCAACATCTCTGACGAAGGGATGAAGTCCCGCCTCAAAAACTTCCGCGCCCCTGAACCACGATTCAAACGTGGCGTCTTCGCCAAATACGCCAACTCCGTAAGCAGCGCCAGCGAAGGCGCTGTAACGACGTAATTGGTTTCGTTAAGGGCACGGCTTCAGCCGTGCCGTAACCACCACCGCACCATTCGGGCTTTAGCCCCTGAGGTCACGGGATGTCGAAGTGGACACCGAAAGATATGGAATGGTTCCTCGCCGACATGATTCAAGAACTGCGAGTAGCAGGCGAACAAGACTCGACCGTTTGGATCAACACTCTTCTTATCCGAGCTAACTCGATCGAAGAGGCTTATGAGAAGGCGCTTGTTCAAGGCAAGCAGTACGAGAGTACTTGGACAAATACCGATGGAGCACAAGTCACGTCCCGCTTCAGAGGATTACGCAACCTGCTCTTGATTTACGAGAAGCTTGAAGATGGCTCCGAGATCATGTGGGAAGAACATGAAGATCTCAGTGAACAAGAGATTGAAGCAATGATCACACCGAAAGAACAGCTCCGCGCATTTGAAACGCACGGACCGGACGCAAGCGAAGCGCAGACGGGAGAAACTACCAATGGGTAACAACCACCACCCCACCCTCACCGGCTCCGAGATCCTCTGGGCCACGCTCGCCGGCGAAGGCACCACCACCGTCTTCGGGTATCCCGGCGGGGCCATCCTCCCCATCTACGACGCGCTGCGCAAGTTCCCCACCATCCACCACGTGCTCGTGCGTCACGAGCAGGGCGCCGCGCACATGGCCGACGGCTACGCGCGCGCCTCCGGCCGCCCCGGCGTTTGCATGGCGACCTCCGGCCCCGGCGCAACCAACCTCGTCACCGGCCTCGCCACCGCTATGCTCGACTCCATCCCAGTCGTCGCCATCACCGGCCAGGTCTCCTCCAAGGTCCTCGGGTCCGATGCGTTCCAGGAGATCGACATCACCGGCATCACCCTGCCCATCACCAAGCACAACTTCCTCGTCACGCGCGCCGAAGACATCGCACCCGCCGTACGTCAGGCCTTCCAGATCGCAACCTCCGGCCGCCCCGGCCCCGTGCTGATCGACATCACCAAGGACGCACAACAAGCCTCCGCGCTCTTCGACTTCGATGCCGCCGCACCCGCGCCCTACCGTCCACACCCCATGCTGCGCGCCGAATCGCACTCCATCCGCGAAGCCATCGATCTCATCCAGCACTCTACAAGACCAGTCATCCTCGCCGGCCACGGCATCGTCGAGTCACACGCCGAAAAAGAAGTCCTCGCCTTCGCCGAAGCACTGCAGATTCCGATCGCATCCACACTGCTCGGCCTCGGCGCGATTCCCGCGGGCCATCCACTCTCGCTCGGTATGATGGGCATGCACGGCGAGTCGTGGGTCAACAACGCCATTCAGCAGTCCGATCTCCTTCTCGCCTTCGGCATGCGCTTCGACGACCGCGTCACCGGCAACCTCGCCAGCTACGCGCCGCACGCAAAGAAAATTCACATCGAGATCGACCCCTCCGAGATCAACAAAAACGTCCGCGCCGACGTCGCCCTCATCGGCGACCTCAAAGAGGTCCTGCAACTGCTGCTTCCCTTGCTCAAGGGCACTGAGTCTTCTGGAACCTGGGCCCTGGACCCTGGACCCTCGTCCTCCTGGCTCCGCGAGATCAACGCATCCAAAGGCACAGCCGCCGTGCGCGACATCATCAACCTCCCTGACAACGGCCACCTCTACGCTGCGCACGTCATCCACGACATCTGGCGCGAAGCCCAGGCCGCCGGCCGCATCGAGCAAACTATCATCGTCACCGACGTCGGCCAGCACCAGATGTGGGAAGCCCAATACTTCAAGCACGAATCGCCGCGCTCGCTCGTCACCTCCGGCGGCCTCGGCACCATGGGCTTCGCTCTCCCCGCCGCCATCGGCGCAAAGTTCGCCTGCCCCGAAAAAGACGTCTGGGTCATCGCCGGCGACGGCGGCTTTCAGATGACCGCCGCCGAGCTCTCCACCATCGTGCAGGAGCGCCTCGCCATCAACATCGCCGTCATCAACAACGGCTTCCTCGGCATGGTACGCCAGTGGCAGGAGACCTTCTACGAGAAGAACTACTCCGCCTCACCCATCCTCTCGCCCGACTTCGTCATGCTCGCCGCCGCCCACGGCATCGACGCCGCGAACGTCACCAAACGCGCCGAAGTCACACCCACAGCCACAAAGGCGCGCACCAGCGGGAAGCCCTTCCTCATCAACTTCGCCGTGGAGAAGGAAGACGGCGTCTACCCCATGATCACACCCGGCGCCGCCCTCCACGAAATGGTCCGCCGCCCACAAAAAGATCCCCTCCTCGAAACCCCGGAGGACGAGTAGATGTCTCAGGTCATTCAGTTGAACCGGCGAGTACACCTTGGCGTTATCGCGGGTTTTGGCACGATTGCGAGTTTGGCACGACCACTAAGCGCCAAAGGCGCGCGCTATACCAGCCTAGGGCGAAGCCCTAGGTACCCGACCCACAAGACATCCGAGGGCTGAAGGCCCGACCTATAGCTGCCTAACTAATCCCAAACATAACGTTCATCAAACTCAACCCTATAACGCTTCAATAACGCGCGAAATTCATCCTGAAACGAACGCTCCCGATGATGCTCTTCTTGACTCGCGATGTAGTCGACCAACGCACCGAGGTCCTTCGGGCCCACGGAGAAAGCTGCATACCCGCGCTGCCACGCAAAATCGGGGAGCCCCTTCGTCTTCAACCACAGAGACGACGCACCTTTCAATTCCTCCACAATCTCTGCAACGCTCTTCGTTCGCGACAATCGAATCGCGAAATGCACATAATCGGCCACACCTCCGACCCTATAACACTCGCATCCTGCATTTCGCGCGACCGTGGCAAGGTACGCAAACAGCTCAGGGAGAATCTCAGCATCCAGAACGGATCTTCGATCCTTCGTACTGAAGATCACATGGACGACAATCAAAGACAACGACTGGGGCATTGCGATCAGTATAGGTCGGGCCTTCAGCCCTCTCGGTTCATGGGAACACACCGCACCTGGGGCGTTGCCCCAGGCTGGTATAGCGTCGCGCCCTTGGCGCTTACATTCGTCGCCACGACTCTTATCGCCGGCTGCAACTCCGCGCCCGCACCCACTCCCGCACCTACACAACCAACCGACGCAAAACCCACCTACCCGCCGCGCCCGACCGTCACCCCACCGGCCTTCCGTGTCTTCCACACCACCGACAACTCCATCACTCTCGTCACCGCTGACAACGCCACCGACGACCAGATCGCCGCGATCCTCTACCAACTTCACGACGCAGCCCACAACCACACCTTCGCCGCGCTCCACATCCCGCAGCAACTGATCGACAAGCGCGACCCGATGATCTGGTTTCACATCTACCGCGGAGCCAAATGCGCTGACGAAAAGTACACCACCGGCAAGCTCCCCTGCGGCCCGAGCTATCATGCCGCGGGCGACTACACCCTCGGCAGCTTCTCCAACAAAAACCGCGACGACGCCGTCCTTCTCCACGGCGACGACAAACAAACCGAACTCTGGAA
>DASYBN010000012.1:0-9211 GCA_036500785.1 Acidobacteriaceae bacterium | reverse complement strand
AGATGCTCCTGCGCAAACGCGCTGGAGAAGAGAAGCAGAAGGCCGACGGACGCGACCACTGCCATGCAGAGGGTGAGCAGAATGATGGTCATCGTGAGAGTCCGCCAGGAGCGGCGCTCTTCGACCTCATAGGCGCGGTTGAGGCCCCAGATCATCGCCCAGGTGCCGTTGTGCGCAGCCCACACCGAGGCGGCGAAGACGGAGAGCAGACGAAGGCCAAAGCGCGGACGCTGTTTGAAGTCGGTGAGCATGCCCTCAAAGAGGCGCGTGACCTGATTAGGAAAGAGCTGGGTTGAGAGGTCGCCAAGCGACTTCCGCAGGTGCTGTGTCAGGTGAGGGATGTGGGTGACGAGTGTGAAGGCGATGAGCAGTGAAGGAAAAATTGCGAGGAACTGATAGAACGCCATGCGACCGCCCTGGCCGAAGACGTCGTCGTGCCAGGATTCGACGATTGTCCGGCGAACCAGGTCGGGGAGTGAGAGGCCGCCGAGGGTCCACAGATTGGGCATGCGGTTCTGCATGGGCGTCAATTTACGGATGGGTCCGCTGCCGACAGCTGTTGCCCGGAGCAGCATTTGGAGAGCTGAGAAGAGATCGCGCAAGACCGCGTGCTAGTGTGAAGACGATCTTCGGAGGATAGGATCGGATGAGCAAGCGGAGCCGTTGGTGGATGTGTGCGCTGGCTGTGTGCGTCGTAGTGCCGGGCGCGTTGTCGTTTGCAGCGGCTCCGCAGCCGAAGGTGAAGATCGCGCAGGGCGAGGTGATGGGCAAATGGATCGACGGTGATACACAGAAGGCGTTTCTAGGGCTGCCGTACGCAGCGCCTCCTGTTGGCGATCTGCGCTGGAAGCCGCCGCAACCGCCTGCCGCATGGAACGGCGTGCGCGACGCGACGAGCTTCGGGAGCCGATGCGAGCAGTGGCACATCTGGAACGATTACCTCTTCCTGGACTCCGGGCCTTCCGAGGATTGCCTGTACCTGAACGTGTATGTGCCGGCGTCTGCGAAGCAGACCAGCAAGCTTCCGGTGATGGTCTGGATTCACGGCGGCGGGTTTGCGGCGGGTGCGGGATCGGAGCCGCGCTACACGAACTCGATGCTGGTGCCGAAGCGCGTGGTACTGGTGACCATCAACTACCGGCTGAATGTATTTGGCTTTCTTGCGAGCGAGGACCTCGTAAAGGAAGGCGGCGGGCACGCGGGCAACTATGGTCTGATGGACATGGCCGCAGCGTTGCGGTGGGTGAAGCAGAACATCGGCGCGTTCGGCGGTGATCCGGGCAACGTGACAGTGTTCGGTGAGAGCGCGGGATCGTTTGCGGTGAGCGCGCTGACTGCGGCTCCGGAAGCTCTCGGTCTGTTTCAGAAGGCGATCGGCGAGAGCGGAGCATTCTTCGGCGGAGCAATTCCGATGGGATCGTTGACCGATCGAGCGAAGCGCGATCAGGCGTGGGTGGATTCGCTTGGAGTGAAGAGCCTTGCCGAACTGCGACAAATGCCTGCGGAGAAGTTGATTGAAGCGGCGCAGAAGAAGGGCGTTATTGCCTTCGCGCCAGTGGTGGACGGACAGTTTCTGACCGAGCCGGTTTCCGAGACCTACGCCGCGGGACGGCAGGCGCAAGTGCCGGAGATCATCGGCTGGAACCACGATGAACGAGCAGGGACGCTATCGAAGGGAATGACAGCGGCGAAGTGGAAGGCGTTTGCGGCAGAGCATTACGGGAAGGACGCCGACGGGTTTCTGGCAGCGTTCCCGGCGAACAGCGATGAGGAGGCGGTGCGCTCGGCGGATGATTACACCACGGCGCAGTTTATTGCGCTGGGTGCGTGGCGGTGGGCAGAGGCTCAGGCGGCGACAGGCCACGCGCCGCTCTATCGGTACCACTTCGATCTGACTGCACCGCCGGACGACAACCATCCCGAGGGCAAGTACGCGTGGCACTCCGACGAGCTGGAGTATGTGTTTGGCACGCTGGACGTGCGGGCCGGCGCGACGTGGAGGCCAGAGGACCGCAAGCTGAGTCAGGAGATGATCGGCTACTGGACAAACTTCGCGCGCACGGGTGATCCGAATGGGCCTGGTCTGCCGACGTGGCCGAGGTACGACACGACGAAGGCAATCCAGCACCTGAGTAATCCGATCACGGAAGCTCCGGATGCGTCGCGCGCGCAGTTTGAGTTCCTGGTGAGTCATCCGGCGCAGCTGCACTGAGGCGTGGTGGCGGTAGCATGGAGAGGCATGATCAGGCTTGAGGCTCGACGAGGTCAGGCTGCCGATGAGTGGACCGCGGCAGGGCTGTCCAGGAGTGGGCTGACGCGGTTCTTGAGTCAGGCGCGCCGGCTTGTCGGCCTGACCGGCGAGGTGGACGTGCTGCTGGCGGACGACAGGACGCTCCGGCGGTTGAATCGCGAGTTTCGCGGCAAGGACAAGGCGACCGATGTGTTGAGCTTTCCGGCGGCGGAGGACTTCGGCGGCGAGCACGCGGGAGATCTGGCGATCTCACTCGACACGGCGGCAAGGCAAGCGCGGGAACATGGGCATGGGCTTCGGGATGAGGTGCGCGTGCTGCTGCTGCATGGATTGCTGCATCTGAGCGGGATGGATCACGAGACGGATCGCGGAGAGATGGCCATGCGAGAGGCGGAGCTGCGAGAGCGGTTAAGACTGCCGAGCGGGTTGATCGCGAGGGTTGAGAGAACGTTGTCACCCGCAGCGAAAAGGGTGCGGCGATGAGTTGGGGAATCGCGTTTTTCGTGCTGCTCTGCCTGCTCGCTCTGGCCTCATATGCGGACGAGATCTATACGGTGATGGGGAAGTTTCTGTCGCGTGAGTATGCGGACAATGTGGAGGCGTGGGAGCGCATGGTGGAGCCGCGACTCCGACTGAGCCGTGAGTCGGCGGCGATGTCGGCGTCGGTGCTGCGACAGATTGCGCTGGTGGCGCTGACGTTTCTGCTCGTCATGCGGCTGCACGGGCGCGAGTGGGACAGCGCGACGGAGATTGCACGCACGGTATTCGAGCTGCTGCTGGTGATCGTCTTCTTCGACCGCCTGATTCCGCAGGTGTTGTTTACGCGGACTCGCGGGTTGTGGGTGCGGCGGATTTCCATTCCGTTGCAGGCGCTGTTCTATGTGGTGCTCCCGGTGACGCTGACGATTGGACTGCTGCTCTCGATTGTGGGGCTGGCGGAGCCGGAAGCGAAGGAAGAGGAGCATCCGAGCGAAGCCGTCGATGCGCTGCTCGAGGCAGGCGAGGAAGAGGGGATTTTAGAGGAGAGTGACCGCGAGCTCGTGCGGAGCGTGGTGGAGTTCGGCGACAAGGTGGTGCGCGAGGTGATGACGCCGCGGCCGCAGATGTTTGCTGTGCCGGAGACGATGTCGCTGAAGGAGTTCACGCGCGGAGTGCGGGACCATGGGTTCTCGCGTGTGCCGGTGTATTCGAGCTCGCTGGATGAGATTGTGGGCATCGCGTTTGCGCGCGACCTGCTGGAGGTGGAAGACGCCGAGGCCGAGCGCAGGACGGTGCGGCAGTTGGCGCGTGCCGCCATGTTTGTGCCCGAGACGAAGAAGGTGAATGAGCTGCTGCGCGAGATGCAGCGCGAGAAGCAGCACATGAGCATCGTCATCGATGAGTATGGGAATGTGGCGGGGCTGGTGACGATTGAGGATCTGCTGGAGGCGATCGTAGGAAACATTGAAGACGAGCACGATACGGCCGCGGTGGAGGACCAGCCGGTGAAAGAGCCGGACGGGAGTTATGTCGTGCCGGGGAGCTTTGAGGTGAGTCGCCTGCGCGGACTGTTTGAAGATGCCACGGCGAGCGTGCGGACAGAGGCGAGCGAGGCGGCGGAGGCTGAAGGCGACGAGATCGAGGTGCAGCAGGGGCTGCCGCAGTTGTTGACGGAGTATGAAGCCGCGACGGTGGGTGGCCTGGTAAGCGAGATCGCGGGGCATATTCCGCTGCCCGGTGAGGTCGTGGAGGACGGACCGCTGCGCATCGAGGTGTTGCAGTCAACCGACAGGAAGGTTGAGCGAGTACGGGTGGCGTTGAACGAGAGAACAGAGATCAGAGAATAAGAAACGGACGCGCAAAGATCGTCCTCGTCTTTTGATCTCTTCTCTGATTTCTGTTCTCTACAATAGCGGGATGGCGCTGCGCACCGGATTTGTATCGATCGTTGGAAGGCCGAACGCCGGCAAGAGCACACTGCTGAATGCGTTGCTGGGGCAGAAGCTCGCGATTGTGACGCACAAGCCGCAGACAACACGCACGCGGATTCTCGGCGTGCTGGAGCTGCCGCTACGCAAGAAGTCGAAGACGGATACTGGCAGGCCGGCGGCGCAGGTGGTGCTGGTGGATACGCCGGGCGTGCACAAACCAACGACGCAGCTCGACCGGCGGATGATGCAGGAGGTGCAGGATGCGCTCGAGTCGCGCGACGTTGTGCTGTTCATCGTGGATGCAACGCACAGGCTCCACGAGGTTGAGCAAACCGGCGAAAGGAAAACACCCGGACAGCAGCGCAGGGCCATGTCCAAAGCGGAGGATGAGTTTGCGCTGCAGCTGGTGAGGCGGCTGGACTGTCCGGTGGTGCTGGTGTTGAACAAAATCGATGCGGTGCCCAAGCCCGCGCTGCTTCCGCTGATCGCGCACTGGAGCGGGTTGCACGAGTTCGCGGATGTGATTCCGATCTCGGCGAAGAAGAAGCAGGGATTGGACCTGCTGCTGGATAAGGTTGTCGCGCTGCTGCCGGAAGGACAGCGGTATTTTCCGAAGGACCAGCTGACGGACCAGCCGGAGCGGTTTCTTGTGGCGGAGTTGATCCGCGAGAAGGTGCTGATGCTAACGGGCGAAGAGGTTCCGTATGCAGCCGCGGTGGTAATCGAGCGCTATGAGGAGCCGAAGTCGCTGAAGAAGACGAAAGACGGCAAGTTGCCGGTGACGAAGATTGCCGCGGCGATCTTCTGCGAGCGTGCCGGACAGAAGGCGATCCTGATTGGGCGCGGCGGCGAGATGCTGAAGAGGATCGGCACGGCGGCGCGCAAGGAGATCGAGAGCCTGCTGGGGACGCGCGTGTTCCTCGAGCTTTTCGTGAAGGTGGAGAGCGAGTGGAGAGCGTCGCGCGGATTTGTCGAGGAGTTGGACTGGCGACGTCAGCTGGAGCACCTCGGGGAAAAGCAGGGCAGAGAACGGAAGCCAGAGAGCAGCGATCAGGAAGACAGCCAGGAGACGGAATGATTGGTCTGCTGCGGCGCCAGCGAATCCAGGACTTGAAGACGGCGCGGCTGCGGCTGGTGGGGATTACGCCGGCGATGCTCAAGGCGGATGAGGCAGCTGATGGTAGCCTCGCTGACATTTTGTCTGCCGAGGTGACCGCCGAATGGCCACCGGAGCACTGGGAACCGCATGTGTATCACTTCATCCAGAAGCAGTACGAGGACGACCCGAAGACGCGTGGATGGCACCGCTACGTGCTGTTGCCGAACGCTCGCGGAGCGGCTCGGAGGCACACGCTGATCGGCGCGGTGGGAGCGTTTCCGAAGTTGGAAGGGGATGCGGAGATCGGGTACTCGACCCTGCCGAGCTTTCAGAGAAAGGGATACGGCACCGAGGCCGCGTGCGCGCTGGTGGAGTATCTGTTGCGGCAGAAGGAAGTGCGCAGCGTCAGTGCACAGACCTATCCGCGGCTGCCCGAGTCGATCAAAGTAATGGAGCGCTGCGGAATGCAGCACGTGGGTGTAGGCGACGAGCCGGACACTGTCCGGTACCAGCGCATGCGGTAACGCGTCGTTGTTGGAGTGACCGCGCGACTAGTCGAGAGGCACGCGGACGATGATCGTGGTTCCGCTGCCGAGTTCGGACTCGATGGCGAAGCTGCCGCCGGCGATGCGCGCGCGTTCCTGCATGCTGATCATCCCAAGGCCGCCGGCGCCATCGAGCGCCTCGAGATCGAAGCCGACGCCGAAGTCCATCACTCTCAGCTCAAGGGTTTCATCGATGTTCTGCAGCACCACCTTCACGTGCGTTCTGCCGGCGTGCTTGGCGACGTTGCGAAGCGCCTCCTGCGTGATGCGGTAGACGGCGGTGGCGGGCTCGTCCGCAATCGTGTCCGGCAGCCCATGCGAAGAGAAGGTAGCGGGCATGCCTTCGCGGCGATCGAACTCCTCGACGAGCCCCCGCAGCGCGGCGGGCAGCCCGAGGTCTTTGAGGATCTTGGGGTGCAGGCGATGAGAGATCTGGCGGACGTCGGTATTCAGGCCCTGCAGTTCATTGCGCGCCGCTTCCAGCTTCTTCGATCCCTCCGGTGCGAGAGTCGAGGCGCTTACGTCGGCGAGCATCATCTCCAGCACACTCAGGCGCTGACTGACGTCGTCGTGCAGCTCGCGTGCGACATGCTGGCGCTCCTCCTCCTGCACGTGGAAGAGATGACTGGTGAAGCCGTTTAACTGCTGCCGGGTGCGTGTCAGGGTGAAAGCGGCCTTTTCGATCTCGGACTCGAGCTCCTCTTTCTGTCTGGACACCATCTGCTCGGCCTCACGGCGAAGCGTGATGTCTTCAATCATGAGCAGGAGAACCTGCTTGCCGTCCGTGCTGAGGACCTGCCCCTGGAACAGCAGGATTCGTTTTTGCACGATGCGGGATTCGTGCTCGAACTGAACTTTCGTTTCGGGATGTTCAAGCAGATCCCCCAGGCGGCCGCCCAAAGAGTCGATGCCCCAGAGCAAGTTGACGAGGTCCGGAAGCGAACGGCCATCAAGCTCCCTGGCGTTTAGGTGGGAGAGCTCGCGGAACGCAGTGTTGGCGGTGCGGATGCTGCAGTCGCTGTTGAGAACGACGATAGGGACCGGGACGCTCTCGACAACGGCGCTGGTGAATTGGTTCGCGTCCAGCAGCCGCTGCTGGCTTCTGCGCAGCTGATCGATGTCGAGCAGCACAACGACAAGGCCTTCGATCTTGTTTTCGAGAGTACGGTAGGGGCGAACGCGCAGCAGATACCAACGGCCGTCGCGATCCTGAACCTCGAGCTCGCGGGTGCCGAGCGTTTCGAGCACTTCGCTGAGCAGGGGTTCGAAGTCGTCGATGCTGAGCTGAAGGCGAATCTCGCTGATGGACCGGCCAATGTCCGCCGCACGTACGCTGAGCAGGCGCTGCATCGGCGGAGTGAACTGGCGAATGTGCAGATCGCTGGTGAGCATCAGCAGCGGGATGTTGACGCTGTTCAGCAGATTGTTGAGGTCGTTTCCGGTCTGCGTAAGAACCGAGTTGCGCTGCTGGAGCTCTTCATTGACGGTCTGGAGTTCTTCGTTGGCGGACTGCAGCTCTTCCTTGGTCGTTTCGAGCTCTTCGTTGGTGCTCTGGAGCTCTTCATTGGCGGACTGAATCTCTTCGTTTGCCGAGACGAGCTCCTGGTTGCGCGCGTCGCGCTCCTCGACGAGAGACTGCAGGTGAAAGCGGTTGGCGTTAAGGTCCTGGCGGAGCTGCGCGATGAGATGCTCCTTCTCATCGGCGGTGAGATCGGACGGAACCTGCTGCTCGCCGGGCCGTAACAGTGCGGCTTCGTTGAGCGTTTGAAACAGGATGAGAAAGCAGCGAGGCCGTGCGAGGGCGCTGGTGATGGGCAGCACATCGATCTGGATCTTCTGCTCGCCTTTGTCCTCGTTGAGGACGGTCGCGGTTGCCGAGGACGGCACATTCTCGCGGATGGCGTGCTGGACGGCGTTGCGGGCAGCGCCGGCGATGCCCTCCTTGACGATGCGTAGTAGATTCCAGCTGACGCCGCCCGGCGCGAGCTCGACGAAGGGACCGGTCTGGCCGCGCGTCTGCAGTACATTGAGGCGCTCGTCGACGATGAGTCCCGGAGGACCGAAGTGTGCGAGCACGATGCGATCGGCGGCGCGCTGCAGCTCGACCTCAGGCCACATGCCGCTTTCGGCGTGAAGGATCAGGTTCGGCGAAGGAGCGTCTCCGGGAGGAGCGAGCGCGTAGCTGCGCGGCAGATCGTAGATGTGCCGGACGCTGGCGCCGGATTTGCTGTAGATCTTGTGTTTGCGATCGACCGTACTAAAGAGATCACTGTAGTCGCGCAGCCCTTCGGACATGCCGAGCAGCATGTAGCCGCCGGGCTCGAGCGCGTAGTGGAACGTGATCATCAGCTGCCGTTGCAGCGCCTGATTGAAGTAGATCATCACGTTGCGGCAGCTGAGGATGTCGATGTGCGAGAACGGAGGATCGTTCGATAGATTCTGGCGGGCGAAGATGCAGGTGTCGCGAACGCGCTTCGACACCTGATATCCGTGCTCGACCTTGGCGAAGAAGCGCCGCAGGCGATCGGGTGACATGTCCTCGGCGAGAGATTCGGGGTAAATCGCAAGTCGCGCGGCTTCGATGGATTGATCGCTGGCGTCGGTGCCGAAGATCTGGACGGGAATATCGAGGTTCTTGCTGGCCAGATATTCGATAACGATGATGGCGAGCGAGTAAGCCTCTTCACCACTGGAGCAACCGGCGCACCAGATGCGGATGGGCTTATCGGGCGGACGATCCTGCACGAGCACGGGAAGTACGTTTTCGCGCAGCGACTCCCAGAAGCTGGAATCGCGAAAGAAACGCGTCACATTAATCAGGAGATCTTCCTGCAGGGTGTGAACCTCGTCGGGATGAGACTGCAGGAACCTGTAGTAGTCGGCGAGGGTGTCCTTGCGAAGCAGCACAAGGCGTCGCGCCATGCGGCGGCGGAGCGTCTCGGGTTTGTACTGGCGGAGTTCGAGACCGGAGACATTGCGGACAAGCTGCAGGATGCGCTGAAAGGATTGCTCGTCCTGAGCAGGGGCGACGCCTTGCTCGAGCGAGCGCACCTCCGGGCGGCCGAACTGCGCGGCGAGGCGGCCAAGCTCGAGGGCGAGCTCAGCGGGCGGAACGACCAGATCGACGTGGTCACCGGCGATGGAGCTGCGCGGCATACCGGGTTGCACGGCTGTGCCGGGACTCTGCACGAGAGCTATGCCGCCCTCCGCCTTGATCGCCTTCAGACCATAGGTTCCGTCGGAATCTGCGCCGGAGAGGACGACGCCAATGGCGTGGTTCTTCTGCTCGGCCGCAAGAGAACGGAAGAATGTGTCGATGATGAGCGGCCCGCGCATACTTGAGGTCCGCTCCTCAACGTGGAAGGCTCCTGCCCGAAGCTGCAGGCGCTGCTCCGGTTGCAAGATA
>DASYBN010000011.1:0-4809 GCA_036500785.1 Acidobacteriaceae bacterium | reverse complement strand
CTGAACCTTTTCATGTCCCTTCCCGGCGAGCAGGACGATGTCGCCGGGCTGCGCGGAGCGGATGGCGCGCTCGATGGCGGCGCGGCGGTCGGGTTCGACGAGGAAGGGCGTGTTGGTGGTGCGAACGCCCGGGAGGATCTCATCGATGATGGCCAGCGGGTCCTCGCTGCGCGGGTTGTCGCTGGTGAGGACGACGAGGTCGCTCGCTTCGGCGGCGGCGCGGCCCATTTTCGGGCGCTTGGTGCGATCGCGGTCGCCACCGCAGCCGAAGAGCGTGATAACGCGGCCGCCGTGCGGGCTGACGCTCTCGCGCGCGAGACCGATGAGGTTGCGGAGTGCGTCGTCGGTGTGTGCGTAGTCGACCACGACGCTGAAGCCGGTGTCGGGGGAGCCGGGGACGACCTCGAAGCGGCCTGGGACTTGCTTGAGTGTCGGCGTGGCTTGCGCAATCTCTACGAGAGTGAGGCCGCGCGCCAGTGCGGCACACATCGCGGCGAGCAGGTTGTAGACGTTCACGCCGCCGCTCAGGGGCGAGCGGATTGCAATTGTTCCGTGCGGAGTGATGAAGTCGAAGCGTGTGTCGCCGACTGCGAGCTGAATGCTTGAGGCTCGATGCGTTCCGCGAGACGCATCCGCGCTGTAGAGCATCAATTCTTTTCCGCGGAACGCTTTCTTCATCTGCGAGGCGTGCGGATCGTCCTCGTTGATCACCGCGACGCGCGGCGGTGGTGCGCCAACTCCGGCGAAGATTTTGGTTTTTGCGCCGGCGTAGGCATCCATGGTGCCGTGGAAGTCGAGGTGATCCTGGGTGAGATTTGTGAAGATGGCGACATCGATGGGAAGGCCCCAGACGCGCTCCTGCTCGAGCGCGTGCGAGCTCATCTCCATGATCGCTTCTGTGCAGCCAACGCGAACGGCGTCAGCGAAGACCGCGTAGATGTCGCGGCTTTCGGGCGTGGTGTGTTCGGTGGGGCGGACCTCGCCGGCGATGTGCGTCTCGATGGTGCCGAGGAGAACGCTCTTGCGGCTGACGCTTGCGAGGAGTTGTTCGAGGAGGAAGGTGGTGGTTGTCTTGCCGTTGGTTCCGGTGACGGCGCTAAGTTTCAGTGTGCGCTCGGGATGGCCGAAGACTGCGGCGCTGACTTCGGCGAGTGCACGGCGGCCATGTTCTACGAGCGCGAGCGGGAGTTGCGGATGCGAGCTCTGGAGGCGATCGAAGATCTCGGAAGAGTCGGTGATGATGGCCGCGCCTTGCTGGAGAGCGGCGTCCACGAAGCGGTTGCCATCGGTTGATCCGCCGCGCATTGCGACGAAGACGTCACCAGGGCCGACGTGGCGCGAGTCGTACTGCACGCCGCGGATTTCGATGTCGGCGCGGCCGGAGGTCTTCTGCGAATGCAGCTCCGCGGTGATGTCGCTCCATCTCATCGTGCCCACCTAAGTGAAAGACGAACTCAACGCGCGAAGCGTACAACGATCTCGGTTCCCGGGGGAACCATGGTGCCGGAGGCCGGCATTTGATCGCGCGCAAGGCCGCTGCCGAGCGTCTCGACGCGCAGGCCGAGATTGGTCGCGCTCTCCACGACACTGCGCAACGCGGAGCCACGGAACTCCGGCACGGCAACGCGTTTGCCTGCGTCCACCACGACCGCACCGTTACCGCGCGGTTGCACAGCCGGGTCAATGTGCGGGGGCGTGACGGGCTGTACGTCCGCAAAGTTTGCGTCGGAGATGATCGACGTCGTATCGCCGTTGGCGTGAAATGCTGAGAGAACTTTGTTGGGAAGACCGAGAAGACCGTTTCTCGGAGGCGGCGCAGAGGCGCTCGCCGAAGCTGCGGCTGCGCGCTGGTCGGCAACCTGGTTCTGCTGCATCGCGGCGGCGGTTGCGGGCTGGCGCAATGGATCGTCGGCGGGAAGGCTGTTGATGTCGTCGAACATCGCCGTGAGGTCAGCGTTCTCGTCGGGAACATCGTCGGGCTCGGCAGTGGCGGCGATCTGCTGCATTTGCTGCTTGGTCTTGAGCGGCTGATCGTGCGGCACACCGAGGTACTCGAGCACCTGCTGGGCGACTTCAGCGAACACCGGAGCGCTGGCAGCGCCTCCGTAGTGATTCGCTTCGCCGCCGGCAGTCGGTGTGTCGATGACGACGGCGATTGCGATGGCGGGATCGCTGACCGGAGCGAAGCCTGCAAAGCTGGCGACGAGCTTGGTGTGGGAGTAGGTGTGGGTGGCGGGATCGATCTTTTCGGCAGTCCCCGTTTTGCCTGCAGAGCTGTAGCCGTTGAGCTGGGCCAGCTTGCCCGTTCCCTCAACCACGATGCCGCGCATCATCACGCGCATCTTCGCGGAGGTGAGCTCGGTGATGACGCGATGCGAGCCGTCCGGCAGGTTCGCGGGAAGCTGAAACTCCGGGCGGAACGGCTCCGGCTTCAGGCGCGGATCGCCCTTCAGCTGATCGCTGGACTGAAGAAGAATGTGGGGCGGAATGTACTCGCCGCCGTTGGCGATGGAGGAGACCATTGTGACGAGTTGGATTGGCGTGACGCCGATCTCCTGGCCGATTGCCAGTGACAGGATCGAGGTCGAGCCCCACTTCCGCGGCGGACGCAGCAGGCCGCGCGTCTCGCTGGGCAGCTCAATGCCGGTGCGGTCGCCGAAGCCGAAGGCGCGCATGTACTTGTAGAACTTGTCGGGGCCGAGCTTGAGCGCCATCTTGGCGGCGCCGACGTCGGAAGAATGCTCGAGCGCCTGCTGTACGGTGACAACGCCGAAATGGTCGGACTTGTCGTCGTGCAGCGTGCGTCCGTACATCGTCATCTGTCCGCCCTGGCAGTCGACCATGTCGGTCGGCTGCACGCCGGCGCCATCAAGCGCGGCGGAGTAGGTGACGAGCTTGAAGGTCGAGCCGGGCTCGTAGATATCGCTGACGGCGAGATCCGTCAGCGAGTCCGCGTCAATGTGGCGCGAGTCGTTCGGGTTGAAGCGCGGCGACACGGCGAGCGCAAGAATCTGCCCGGTGTGCGGGTCCTGTACGACGATGGTGCCGTGCAGCGCTTTCAGCTTTGCGACCTGCTCGTCGAGAGCGCGCTCGGCCATGTACTGAATGTTCGCGTCGATGGAGAGCACGAGGTTCTCACCCGGCATCGGGTCGCTCTCTTTCGAGCCCATCACGTGGCGCTTCGCGTCGACCGCCGTGAGCATGTGGCCGGGGACGCCGTGCAGCTCGTCGTCGAACTCCCGCTCCAGGCCGCCCAGGCCGTTGTCATCCGTGCCGACGTAGCCGAGCACGTGCGCGGCAAGATCGGCGTCCGGATAGAAGCGCTTGAACTCCTTCTGAAAGTAGACGCCCTTCAGATTCAGTTCGCGGACGCGGTCGGCGACGTCGGGCGTGACCTTGCGCGCGACCCAGGCGAAGTTGCGCGAGTCATTGAAGCGCGCGAGCATCTGCTGGTCCGTGGTGTAGTGATCGAGCGGATCGGTATGGACGACCTTCGAGAGAATCGCCGCGTCCTCGGGGCGGTTCTCGCCGACTTCACTCGGCACAGCGTAGATGCTGTCGACGAGCACCGTCATCGCGAGCTCGCGCAGGTTGCGGTCGTAGAGCACGCCGCGCCGTGGAGCGACTTCAAAGGTGCGCTGCTGCTGCCGCATCGCGCGCTCGACGAATTCGCCGTGGCGCACGACCTGCAACCAGAAGAGGCGGAAGCCGATTGCAGCGGCCCAGAAGCAAAAGAAGATCGCCACGTAGACGAAGCGAACCCGCCGGATGGGCGCGGTCATCGTCTGACGTGGCGAAGACTTCATGTATCGGATTCCTGTTGGGTGGGAGCGAACTCCGAGGTGCTGACTGCTCGTCTTACTGACGAGGCTACTGGACGGAAGCGAAGCTGGGCTTCTGCGCCTGTGCAAGAACGGGTGCCGAGCTGCCGGAACCATCGGGGCGAACCACCTGGCCGGGAAGCGGCGTGTTCAGGCCAAGCTGCTTGGCGATCGTGTCGATGCGGCCGGGGTCGCTGAGCTGCGCTTCAGAGAGGCGAAGCTGACGGTTCTGCTCGCGAAGAAGCTCGACCTGCTGCTTCTGCGCCTCAACCTTATAACCGACCTCGATCGCGGAGAAGTGCTGCCACACGTAGACCATCGTGAGCGCGAAGAGCAGCGTCATGACCATGGTGAACGTCCGCATCTCGCGGTGGCGCTCGGGATCATCGGCCTTTACAAGGCGCGTGTTGTCGAGATGCTTGGTGAAGAACATCTCGGGAGTGGGACCGCGGCGGCGTGCGCGCTGCGCCTCAAAGAGCTCGCGGTTGCGCTCGCCGATGCTGACGGTGCGGTTGCTGCGCCGCGCCTGCATCTGCTCCATCCCCTGACCTGCCATCGCCATCGTCGCCATCGCCCGCCTCCTTTCAGAGTAACGTTACTTTTGCACTACAATTCCACTGCCTTTTCCACATCGGCGCGAAGCTACCCGGGCCGGGGTTGCTGATGGGGAAGGGACTTTTGTTGCGGGTTGTCTTTCGCCTGAAAGCACGGCAGGACAACCCCGGCCCGATCTCAAATTTTCTGCGCCGCGCGTAACTTTGCGCTGCGTGATCGCGGGTTGCGGAGCGATTCTTCGTCCGTTGCCACGACCGGTTTCTTCGTCAGCAGCTCATACTGGCCTGCCTTTGCGCCGTCTCGCAGCGCATCCTTTACCAGCCGGTCCTCGAGGGAGTGGAAGCTGATCAGCACCAGCCTTCCGCCCGGCTTGAGCAGTGATCCCGCGCTCTTGAGCAGCGATTGGATCTCCTGCAGTTCATCGTTGACACGA
>DASYBN010000010.1:0-2968 GCA_036500785.1 Acidobacteriaceae bacterium | reverse complement strand
GCGTGCGGCTATGGGTCGGCGCTGGGCGTAATTCGCGCGGCCGTCGAGGCCGGCAAGCAGATCGACGTCTTCGCCGATGAGACGCGGCCGTTCAACCAGGGCACGCGCCTCACCGCGTGGGAGCTGCTGAAGGACAACATTCCCACGACACTGATCTGCGACAACATGGCCGCTTACTTCATGGGCCAGGGCCGCATTCAGGCAGTAATTGTGGGTGCCGACCGCATTGCAGCGAACGGCGACACGGCCAACAAGATCGGTACCTATGGCGTCGCGATCCTGGCGAAGGAGCACGGAATTCCGTTCTACGTCGCTGCTCCGTTCAACACGATCGATATGGCGACTCCCAAAGGGAGCGCTATCGTTATAGAACAGCGCGACGCGCGCGAGATCACGCACCTACATGGGCGGCGCGTAACGCCGGAGGGCGTCGCGATCGAGAACCCCGCCTTCGACGTGACGCCCGCGCGTTACATCACGGCGATCATCACCGAGCGTGGCGTGCTCCGCGCGCCCTTCGGCGAATCGATCGCAGCGTCTGCCAAGTCCTCCGAATACGAAGCGCAAACGGTGTAGACAGGGCGGCGTGAGTGTAACGATCTAACGCGAGTCCGGTTGGTGTACCTTAGGTACGTCTTTCTGTGACCCTTATGGCCCCGCTCCGCTGCGCGTCTCGTGCATCGTTCGTAAGCTCATTGGTCCTCGCTGCCTGCCTCTGTTCCGTCGCGCAGGATTCTCACACCGCGCAAACCAGCCATCCGCCTGCACCACGCGGCACTCAGCCGGCGCAGATGGCCGCGGAGACGCTGCACGCGAGCACCCAGCTTGTCCTGGTCGATGTTGTCGTAGAGGACCGCGACGGCCATCTGGTGCACGGGCTCAAGCAGGACAACTTCGCTCTGACCGAGCAGAAGAACCCGCAGATGATCCGTAATTTCGAGGAGCACACGGGTGGGACGACCCAGAAACCTGACCCCGTGTTGCCGCCCTTGCCCCCGGGCGTCTTCACCAACTATGCGCCCGTCGCGCCGGACAGCACGCTGAACATTCTTCTCATCGATGCGCTGAATACGCCTATCCAGGATCAGACGGCTGTGCGCCGGCAGCTGCTGGATTTTCTGAAGCACCAGAAGCCGGGAACGCGCGTGGCCGTCTTCGGGCTAACGAACCGGTTGATTATGCTGCAGGGCTTTACGTCGGACCCGGCGGTGTTGCGTCGCGCCGTCGAGCAGAAGCTGCTGGCGCGTGGATCCGCCCTGCTGGATGATCCGATGGGCGGCGGCGGCGGACCGCAGAGCCTTGCCGACACGATCCAGGATTCGCCCATCGCCAGCGCGGCGCAGGCGCAGGTAGTGGCTGCCGTAAAGCAGTTTGAAGCCGAGCAGACCGCGAACGAGACAGGAATGCGCCAGCAATACACGCTCGACGCGTTCAACGCGCTGGCTCACTACCTGGCAAACTTTCCCGGCCGGAAAAACCTGATCTGGTTTTCGGGAGCGTTCCCGCTGCAGGTTCACCCCGACACCACGCTCCCCAATCCGTTCGCCGTTATGGTCGGCAACAACGTGGAGTTCCGTCAGACCATGGACCTGCTGACGTTCGCCCAGACTGCCGTGTACCCCGTCGACGCGCGCGGCCTGATGCCACAGCCGATGTTCGAAGCCTCAAACTCCGGAAGCTACAAGTACGTGCGCCATCCCCAGGACTTCGCCGACGATGCCGCCGAGTTCAGCCAGAACGAGACCGACGAGCACTTGACGATGGAGCAAATCGCCGCTGATACCGGAGGACGCGCGTTCTACAACACGAACGGGCTCTCGGATGCAGTCGCGAAGGCGCTTGAGGCCGGCGCCAACTACTACACGCTGGCCTATACTCCAACCGACCGGAACTGGAACGGAGCGTACCGCAACATTCACGTGCAGCTGAACGGCGCACTCGCCGCCGAGGGATATAAGCTTGGCTACCGGCGCGGCTACTATGCCGATGATCCGCAGGCGCCACTAAGCGCCCCGAAAAACACCGGGCCGGCGACCAAGGTTGCGCCGCGCCCGATCTTGGCCGATCACGCCGCGGAAGCTTATTCGCGGGCAGCCGTTACGCGCGGAGCACCCACGCCTTCCGACATCCTCTTCAAGGTGCGCGTGCTTCCATTGTCGGGCAAGGATGAGGACACGCTCGCGGCCGAGAACCGCTCCGATCCGAACGGCAAGATGAAGCCTCCGTTCCGCACCTTTGTCGTGGATTACGTTGCCTTGCCGGTCGAGTTTTCGATCGAGCCGCAAAGTGACGGCCGATACAAAGGCGCGCTCCAATTCTCCGTCTTCGTCTACTCCGCCGACGGAGATCTGTGGAATATCTGCGACAGGACCATGGATGTGAACATGCTGCCGGAGACCTATCAGCGCTTCCGCTCCGAACCCGTGCGCTTTCAGATGTTGGTAAGTGCGCCGGCGAAGCAGGAGAGCTTCCTGCGGCTGATCGTTCGCGACGTACCGACGAACCGCTACGGCGCAGTTGAGATTCCTGCGGCTGAGGTGGCACATCTGGCTCCGGTGGAGCCCCAGAGCACGCCTGCCGCCGGTGCGCCCGCATCGACGCAGCCAGAGGCCCAGCGAAAGCAGTAAACTCCGGAAGGACGACTCGGCAGAGCGCAGCTTCGCGACTGCCCTGCTCGCCGGGCGGGCCTCGTGACACCAGCCATCCTCAATCCGCGCGTGCACTCTCTGATGAGAGCGAGCACGCTTGTGCTGGGCAGCCTGATGGTCGCGATCCCGCTGTCGCACTATCCGCACATCGAACGCGCTCCGCTGCTGATCCTGCCCGTGCTGATCGCATTCGTTGGCACCGCCGACACGGTGCGCTGCATCCAGAGGCGCTGGAGCTTTTATCACGCGGGCGTCATGCTCTGCATCTACATGGACCTGATGACGCTGGCCCTGATGCTCTTCTTTCTCTTTTATCCGTA
>DASYBN010000009.1:0-10007 GCA_036500785.1 Acidobacteriaceae bacterium | reverse complement strand
CCGCACCGTTTCGTCGAGGGCCGCACCATGATCGATCGTTTCGAGCGAATGCAAGACGTCCTGTGTGGGCGTGTCCTGTCCGTCGAGAAACCAGACGTTCGTCACGCCGCGCGCTGCAAGGGAGCGGCGCGCCTCCATCTCACGCACGTCGGCGAGTGCTTTGGACTGCTCCATGCCGACCGCATTGGGTCCCTGATTGCCGCGGTTGGTGAAGATTACGGCGACGCGCTTGTGCTCATCGAACACTGCCTTGGAGAGGTAGGTGGAAGCGCCGGTGTCATCGTCAGGGTGCGCAACGATAAGCAGAATGTCTGCCTTGTAGCGTTCGTCCGGCTTCGGAATCGCAGGCTGAATCTGCGCAATCGCGCTTGCGAGAGCGACGGCGAAGAGACCGAGGGGCCACGCCCGCAGAATTGTGCGGTATTGCTTCATCCTTGCTCCAATTGGTTCTGCAAATACTTGCCTGCAGCGTCATCAGTTTTACGCTTGTTCGAGAAAAATAAACGGCACTGCGACTGCGTCCAAGGTTCTGGAGCAGTTGCAGTGCCGGGTGGTTAGTAAGAGATCTTGAGGCTGAGCTGGATGTTGCGCGGATCGTTTCGGGTGCCGTATGCCTGGCCGAAACCGTAGCCGACATCCGCAAGAGAGGTGTCGAAGTTGTTGACGATTGGATGATTGAAGAGGTTGAGGAAGTCCGCACGGAACTCCGTATGGAACCGCTCCGTCGTGAAGACCTTCCCAACACCAAGATCGACCTGATTCTGGGCGCCCTCGCGAAGCTCGTTCATACGAGCCGGCTCGTTTCCGTAGCGGAACTGAAACGGCTGGCAGCCATTGCCGGAGCTATCGGTCTGGTCGCAGCGCAGCGGTGCGGTCCCTGTCGAGTCCACACCCTGGAAAGCGGCCGGATCGATCCAGTGCGAAGAATTCCGGTTCGCCGGGTGCGGATTGCCGACAACGTCGGGCAGACCAGCCCCTGGGAAGCCATAGTTGCTCAACGGATTGTAGGAGAAGCTAACCGGCTGGGGCAGCGGCAGGCCGCTTGCCAGGCGAATGGCAGTAGAGACATTCCATCCGCCAATCGTCTGGCGGACGAACTGGGGAGCATCGCCGCCCCAATGGCGGCCAGCACCGTAGGGCAACTGGTAGACGAGCGCTTCCGCGAAGCTCTGCGGAACGTCATGGCTGCTGTATGCATAATCCAGTTTCGTGTTGGTTGCATCGCGCCAGGTAGCAACGCCAGTCCATCCCAGCCGGGCTTCCGAACCGTCATCCAGGTTCTTCGACCACTGGTAGGTGGTGATGGAGCTGAGGCCGGCTGAAAAGGAGTGGGTGTACTTGAGGTTCAGGGCATCGAACTGCGATCGCGCACCCGGCGTGGAGCGTGTCATCTGCAGATAACCGAATGCGGGGAATGGCCGCAGGAGCAGGTTGCGGGTGACGGTAGGTCCGCTGAGGAAGCTGTTCGGATCCGTGATCACGCCATAGAACGGATTCGCCACCTGATCGTTGAGCGAGTTGCCCATCGCGAGATCCGCCGTGGGCAGCTGGTCGAGATCAAGATTCGGGTTGCCGTACAGCAGACGGCGGCCGCGCACGCCGGTGTAGCCCATCTCGAATACGGAGTGCGGCGACACCTGATACTGCGCGTCCGCGCTCCACTGATAGAGCACACCGGTCGGGTGCGGTCCCTTGATCCAAACCTGACCGGCTCCGAGGCCGACCAAAGCCTGGTCGCCGATGCTGTTCCCATTAGGCTGCACCAAGCCGCCCGGGAAAGGATTGCTGACGAGATTCTCCGGAATGTAGCCCTGGTTATTCTGCGTGGCCAGCCAGGGCGTGTACGCGGTGTAATTCGGCGATTGGCCGCCATCGTCATAACCGATCATCGCGGAGCTCGGTGTGTAAAAGATGCCGGATCCGAGGCGCGCAACCCACTTCGGCGCGAACTGATAAGCGAGGCCTAGGCGCGGGCTGAAGTTCAGGTTGTCAGGCTCCCACGCGGAACGACTGCGGCCATCGATTCCGACGTACTCAAATACGCCGCGAACCGGCGATCCATACGCGGTGCTGATGGAGTTGATCGCATTGGGATCGAAGTACCCGATGCGGTTGTGCCGCTCGGTGGCCGGTCGCTGATTCTCGTACCGCAGACCGGCATAGATGGTCAGTTTGTGCGTGATGCGCCAGTTGTCCTGCAGGTACAGGCCAAAGCTGTGCTCGCTCATCGCGGGGTCCATGTTGAAGGTGCTTGAGCCGCCGCTGCCTACTCCAAGAAGCATGCTGGCGATGGCGTTACCGGAGTTCGACGTGTTCGGATTGACGTCGCACGGTCCGCTGCCCGGGGCGGCATCGCATCCCGTCTGGAAGTTCGAGAAGTTGAAGTTGACCGGTGCGTCCTGCCGAATATTGAGCAGCGAGACATCGTAGTTGAAGCCAAACTTCAACGTGTGCGAGTGCAGCTCCCGCGTAATGTTCAGCATGCCCGTCGAGAGATAGCGAACGTAACGCTGGTAGCTGGAATAGCTGCTTCCGAGAGATGAATATTCTCTGGCGCTGTCGCTGACATACGACAGCGGCAGAAGCGGCGCTTGCGAATAGGCAGTTGGCAGGCCGATCTTGGACAGATCCGCAACACCGTAGCCGACCGAAGTCTGGCCCTCCCACCAATGGCTGTAGGCGCCGTAGGTGTCGATGACCCAGTTGGCATTCGGCGTCACGGTATCGTTCAGTGCGATCTGCATGCCATGGTCATTATTGCTGGCGATATCGTCAGCACCAGTGCAGAAGGCGCATCCAGGCTGCTGGTTTTCACGCACACGATCCGACATGCGCACGAACATGCGATGCTTGTCGCTCTGAGCCCAGTCGATGCGCCAGTCGAACTTGTCGTTCGAGGTGTTGTTGGAGGGATCTGCCACGAAGTTATTGATCTGATTCGGGCCTACGCCAGGAAGGTTCGGCAAGGGGAAGAGGTTAACCATCGCCTGGCCCACCGGATCAATTCCCGAAGTGATCTTGTTTCCCGCATAAGGGAGCCGGGTGTAATAAGTATTTCCGCTGGAATCTGTCACCTGCGTCGTGGTGAATGGGTTATAGATCACCATCAGGCTGCCGTTCGAGTTGTAGGTTTGCGAGAAGTCTCCGGACCGCTCGGCCGCCGTTGGCACAGTGTAGAGAGTGCGACCGAGTGCACCCGGCTGCCGGAGACCTTCATAGCCAGCGAAGAAGAACAGATTGTGTGCCCGCCATATGGGACCGGAGGCGTTGGCTCCGAATTGGTTGCGATGGAACTTATCACGCGGCGTGGGAGTGCACTGGCACTCCTCCTGATTGACGTTCTTGTTACTGAAGGTGTTCGCGTCCAGAGCGTCGTTGCGGAAATAGTCGTACAGTTCCCCGTGGAAATTGCTGCTGCCGTTCTTTGTAATCAGGGTGACGACACCTTCGCCGCCACGCGAGTACACCGCGTCATATTCGTTCTGGACGACCTGCTGCTCCTGCACGGAGTCCTGAATGGGCGCGACCATGAGCCCACCCCAGTCAATCGCGGTTGACGGCGCGCCGTCGATGAGAATCTCCGATTCGGCCGACCGGCCGCCGTTGATGCCAAACGCGCTGGCATTCTGATCGAAGGTCTGCGAGCGCGAGGTCATACCTCCCTGCGCTTCGGTTGTGCCCGCCAGATCAAGAACAAAGTTCAGCGGATTGCGGGTGCTATTCGGGAGATTTGCGATCAGAACCTGGTCCATGGTGACCGAGTTGTTGGGAGTTTCGGTATCCACCAGAACGGTGTCCGCGGAGACTACAACCCTGTCCTGCGCGCTGCCGATGTCAAGCTTCGCGTCGACCGTTGCAGCGGTATTGGCGCGCAGGATCAAGCCCGTCTTCAGATAATCCTTGAAGCCATTCGCCGTCACAGCGATCTGATAGGTCCCAGGATTGAGACCAGAAAAATCATAGGTGCCGTGGTCGCCCGTCGTCTTGACGCGGGTGTCCTTTGTTTCCGTGTTCGTCAGCACCACCTTGGCTCCAGGCACGGCCGCGCCGGTCTGGTCCATTGCCACGCCGGTGATGGAGGCGGTGAACGTCTGGCCGAAGGCTGTCATCGCGCACAGCGGCATCACGAGCACCAGCAGCACTGCCAGGCACCGCGCCGGCCACCGCGTCTGAAGGATCTGTCTTATCTCTCTTGGCGTCATCTGGATATCTCCTCAGTGAACTCACGACGGCAACTACATCTCCCGCCGGATTCACTCCTCCTGGTAATTTGGAACGAAATTAAAGCTTTCAAACTGGATTTGGCCCCACAGCCTAGTGTTCCTTTGACTAACTTGTCAATAGCTGCTTTCCTCTGCAGCGGAGCTATTTCTGGACTGCGAAGTTCTCGTTGGCGATGTAAACAGTGAAACGTAATAGTTGATGAACTGAGCCGGATCCGTTTCCAACGCTACTGTGGCGTTAGGCGATCCTTTTTGTCCGGCTCTCGTCATTCCGTTCTTCTCGATATCTACATGCATTCGCTTGGTTTGGCAGAGGGACGGATCCATCAGAACGGAAACCGCCATAGGATCGTGAAGGGTTGGCGTTGGCTGGCCCCAAAGCTGATACAAAGCCTCAAGCGCATCCGTGAGTGGAGTATGCAGCGCGAAGATCTGCTGCCGGTGAGGTTCGTCCATCTGGAGCCGCGCAGTCACATCCAGCGGCGCCATCCGGATGGGAATACCGGACGCAAAGACTGCCTGCGCCGCCCCGGCATCTTCCGCGATGTTGTACTCCGGTGTAGGCCCCGAGCCCGGGGTGTAGCCCCGCGCGATGGAGCCTCCCATCAGCACAATCTCGCGGATCTTCTTACGCGCGTCGGGCATTTGCGCGAGCAACGCCGCGATGTTCGTGAGCGGGCCGATCGCAATAACTACCATTCGGCCGTGTTCTTTATCGATCGCCTGCTTCAGCAGCTGCACCGCCGGTTGTGAAACCAGGTCTGCGCCAGTGAAACCGTCGGCCCAACGTGCCTGCGCAAACGCAGGCTTCGGGTCCGAGGCGCCTGCGGCAACGGGAACGGAACCCATCCCACCGAGCGTCAGCATCTTGGCTACAATTCGTGCCCGCGCCTGCGCGTCTCCGGTGACAGTCGTGACCGCCTTCAGATCGAGCTGCTTGCTTTGCATGATCATTGCGACCGCAAAGGCGTCGTCAATGTCGCTGCCAATATCCGTATCCAGCACGACTGGCGTACGTTGCGCGATCGCCACTGAGCTGCAGAGCACTGCCGCAAGCAGCACAAGAAGCTGCGATTTGCGAGCACCCATTCCGAAAATCTTCAGCATCTTGCCTTCCCTGTTCCAGCACCAAAGCCGTTGGTGGTCTGCGCGTATGTCTCAAGAAGGTCAGTAACCTCGCGGCTGGTGGGCATCGCTGTCTGGGCGCCGGCGCGCGTGACCGAGACGGCCGCTACGGCGACTGCGAACTCTACCGCCTCTTCCAGAGCCTCGCCACGCATGAGCGCAGCAGCAAGGCCGCCATTGAACGCGTCGCCCGCGGCCGTCGTATCCACGACCGGCACCTTGAATGCATCGATCGTCCGGCGAAGTCCATCCGCCGTGGCGATGTATACCCCTTGGCCGCCCATCTTCAGGATCACGTTCTTCGCGCCCGTCGCGAGAAGCTTGTCCGCCGCGTGCCCGGCCGTGTCCAGCGTCAACTCGTCTTCGGCCATTCCGCAAAGCTGAACGGTCTCGGATTCGTTCGGCGTCAGGTAAGTCACGCGGCGAAGAATCTCCGCGGGAATCGGGCGGGCCGGCGCCGGATCGAGAATCAGCGGAACTCCAGCATCGTAGGCAATGCGAGACAGGTGATCCACCGTCTCCATCGGGATCTCGAGCTGGGTAAGGATGATGCCGGCCGATTCCAATCTTTCGCGGCAGCGGTCCAGGTCCTCCGGGCGGAGCTGTCCGTTCGCGCCCGGGATGACGATGATGCTGTTCTGTCCGTCCGCGTCTACCGAGATGAGAGCGACGCCCGAAGCAATTGCTTCCGCGGTCGAAACATCCGTCGTATTCACTCGAGAGGCACGCAAACCTTCGCGCAGGGTATCGCCGAAGTCATCGCTGCCCACCTTGGCGACCATGCGGACATCGGCACCCAGCCGGCCGGCGGCGACGGCCTGGTTGGCGCCTTTGCCTCCATGAAACGTCTGGAAGCGATCGCCCCAGACCGTCTCGCCCGGAGAAGGAATTTTCGCTGCGTTGCAGACGAGATCCAGGTTGGCGCTTCCAACAACGATGATCGTTCGGTTCATCTCTCCATCAACTTTCCAGCAACGCTTTGCGACAGGCTTGTCCATCGGGTATCAGTTTCAGCCTGGCCGCAGGCTCGAACTTTCCGTTCGTACCGCAATTTGAAAGCTTTCAGCTGCGGCAGTGACTCTAATTAGCTCCGGATTTCGTTGTCAACAATTTTCTAGACTCCTTAGTACATTTGCTGATCCGCGCGGCGTCGCGCTGACCGGCAGGAACCCCCGTTAGCGATTACCAATCAGCTCTGCGACACGGCGGAACGTCTCAACCTGGTTTGCAGGAATTTGTCCGGTGTTGTCCGGTGCCATGTTCATCAACATGTTTGCGTTTCCGCGCATGCAAAGCTTGTAGGCTTCGGCGATTACTTCCGGCGACTGCGGCTTGTACCACGGATGCCAGAACCAGGTGTGCATCGTGGGCATGGGCGGATAGATCGGTCCCGTCGGGAACCACGTCTCAAAGGGCATGTAATACGGCTTCCCTTCGAACTTCACATGCGGATCATGGCCTTCGAGCGGCGGCAGCGTGTCTTCGCCGTTGATGACGTCGCAGGGCCAGCTGGCCGCCTCCGGCATACGTCCCTCGTTCACACGGCTTTGCTTGAATCCCTGATTCATGACGATGATGCAGTCAGGGCTGTATTGCTTGACCAACTGGTACAGCTCCACCCGTTGCTGCGGCGTCATCTTCCAGGTGATGTCGAATAACTGGTAGAAGGTATTCCGATACCGCGAGTGCAGTTCACGGATGTGGTGCTTGATCAGCTCGAAGTACTGCGCTGGGATCATCGAGTCCCAGTCGAACTTGCCCTCGTTGTGCGGATCCAGAATGCAATAGTAGAAACCCGGCTTGATGCCAAATTCCTTGCAAGCAGCAACGAACGCGGCCACTACGTCTGTCTTGTTGCTGCTGGCTGCGACATCGTAGTCGTACCCCTCCGAATCCCACAGGCAGAAGCCGGACATGTACTTCGCCGTCAGGATGCAGTACTTCGCACCTAGCCCGTGCGCTACCTGGATCCACTGCCGCACGTTGAGGTTCGTGGGGTTGTAGGTGGTCGCGGGCACCTTGCCCACGTCATAGTCGTCGCCGGTGAATGTTGGCAGGCCGAAGTGGAACGAACATCCGAAGCGCAGGCTCTCGTATGCGGCAAGCGCCGAGCTGCGAGTGGTCGCAGGCATTGCCATCGGCTCCATTGCCAGCAGAGGCCGCGCAACGGATTGGAATGCGGCGCCAACGGCGGGGACGGCAACGCACTTCATCATGTCGCGCCGGGTCATAGGCTTCTCCTGCTGGCGGCCGATGGAATGCTCTCGTGTGCGCGGAGCGTATTTGGAATTGTTTTGAAAGCTTTCATTTTGTTCAGCGGAAGCGTACTCTTCGCGATCGGCGAGTGTCAACAAATATTTGCAATCCTCCTATGTGGAGAAAATGCACCCCATCTGCGGACGCGGAAATTGCACCACGATCTCCTCTGCTGCACGTCGCACCTGAATGCCAAGATCGACCGGGTACAGCAGCCTTGCATCCGCGTATCGCCAAGGCAGACGCACCTCCTCGGGCCCATCGCGCCTCCACACCGCCGCAAAGACTCGGTCTGTTCCGCGCATTCCGAGCGCAGCCGGCTCTGTTGGCATTGTGACGTCCGGCATGCCCAGCGGATAGAACGGGATAAACGAAGAAATATGCCTGCGGATGTGCTGCTTGTAGACGGCGATGCCGTTTCGTACCTGCGCGACGCTCTCGGGCGACATCACCGGAAGAAAGCCGCTCTGATGAATACGCCCGAGCATGGCATTCACCAGGTTGCAGCTGGCAACGTCGGGCGTCGCGTCCTTTAGCGGCTGCGACCAGACACCCATCTGCTCCGCCAGCAGAGCGGCGCTGCTGCCGGTGGTAAGTGACGAGTACAGTCGATAGTCATCCTGGTCGCTGATGGACTGCAACTGCGCCTTTGAGAGCATCGAGTACTCCATCCGCATGCTGCCGCTCGCAACCGTTTCGATCGTCAGATTGGGATAGCGATCGAGCAGCGCATCCATCCATGCGAGGAATGCCCGGTTGTGGCCAAGCAAGCCCTGGCCGTAGCTCTCGGCCTCGAGCTCGGTGCCCTCCAGCGCATTGATGTTGTAGTCAAGCTTGATGTATTCGAATCCCTCTTTGGCGATCAGGCGGTCGAAGACGCCGTCGATGTAGGAGCGAACCTCGGCATTTCGAAAGTCCAGGTGATACCGCGAATGATCGATCACGCGCCTCCCATGGCGCATGAAGAACCACGAATCGGGCCTCTTTGCTATTTCACTTTGCGGGCTGGCCACCTCGGGTTCAATCCAAAGTCCGGCTGCCATTCCCTTTTTGCGAATGTAGTCTGTCACCTGCCGCAAACCGCCCGGAAAACGAATGCGGTTTGGTTGCCAGTCGCCGACTGCTCCCCACCAGTTCTCTCCGGGGCGCGAACTCCAGCCCGCGTCCATACAGAAGATCTCGCAGCCCGCCGCGGCAGCCGCGTCGATGAGGGGAATTTCGTTCTGTGAGGTCTGGTCGCCGTTCAGCATCACCACATCGTTGAAGACGACGGGACAGCGGCGCATGTCGCTGCGGGCATGCAGCAGTGTAGCTCGCCGATAGCGCGTCAGCTCGCCTACGGCCTCTTCGAAGCCGCCTTTCACGCAGCCGATTGCAACCGGAACCGTCGTGTAGGTCTCGCCAGGTTTGAGTTTTTTCCAGGCCTGCGCGTGTTGCGCATCGGGGCCGCCGAGATAGGCATACAGCGCCTTCACCGCAGTTTGAGCGATCTCGCAATGCCACGAGCCGTTGTGCTCCACCTGCCAGAACCAGATAATACCCGAGCGGATGTTCTCGATCATCGCCATGGGCAGATAGGTCTCGCACGGCCAGCTGCCCATGGTTGAGAAGAGAGCTCCCGAGACGGTGAAATTTCCGTTCTGCACCAGGCCGGCCTCGGCCGGCCGCACAGATCGCCACTGTGCCTCTGCCTGCCACGAGTTGTAAGCGAAATGGATCTTGAGATCATCCTGAAAGGTGTTCGGGCTGGCGAAGTTGTTCAGCATGGCCGAACTCACGTACTCGATTCCAACCGGCTGCGTCCCGATGTTCCTGACGGTCGTGTTGCGGCGAATCACCGCTATGTCTTCGAATGATTCGTAGTGAGATTCCACACGCAACCCAAGTGCCGGATCTTCGTGCGTAAGGACCAGACGTTTCCCGCGGGTCGTCGCCGTCTCCTCCTGGCGAACGAAGCGCATCCGCGTTCCCGGCGATCCACCGCTCAGTTTTGCGCCGTGGTGATCGGGAACATCTTCGCCAGTGCAGTGAATTGAGGTCTCGAGTGCGGAGGTTTCGGTCGCGGGTGGCAGATCAAGTGGCTCTGCGACTCCGGCCGGGAGCACATGGCGAAAGCGAAGACGGTCACCATCAAATGCGAAGGCAAAGACCATTCCCGCTGCATGCCATTCGAACGGTGCGCGCGAAGCGGAGTTCGAGGTTGCGACGACCGGCGGCGCCATCGGGTGCTCCGCCTGCTGCAATGCATCCGCCGATTTGGCTGCTGCGGTTGAGACAACCAGTGCGGCGGAGTTGGCGAGAAAAGTTCTGCGATCCATGTTTCTCTCCGATTCCCAAGGCGTGTTCTTGGAGTTCGCACCGCAAGTCATAAAACAGCAACCGAATGCGATCAGAATGTCGCCT
>DASYBN010000008.1:0-5963 GCA_036500785.1 Acidobacteriaceae bacterium | reverse complement strand
AAACGCGGACATCAGGAAAACTGCGGCGACGATCCCAACCGAGGCTCTTCGCATCCTCTACTTCCCTTCCTTCGCGGATGACGTCTTCCCCTGCCCGTCAGTGAACTCGACATTCACCCATGTCTTCAGCGCATCCAGACTCTGCGGTCTTCCCAGGAAGTCCTTCACGAGCTGCGCGGCCGGTTTCGTCGCGCCTGGCTCAAGCACCGTCCTCCGATACCTCATCGCCGTCGGCCCATTCAACAGATCGTGCGGATCGAACTGCGAGAAGAAATCCACCGCAATCACCTTATCCAGCACATACGTGTAATAGTTCGACGCATAGCCCGTCAGGTGAGTGAACGCGGCGAAGTCGTGATCTCCCGGCACGAACACCGTGTGCACGAAGCGGTCGTGATCTTCGCGCCAGATGCCATCGAAGTTCAACTGCGCCGCCGGCTGATCGTGCAACTGCAACGAGTAGGTCGAGTAGAAGAGCTGCGCCTGCACCCAGTTGCCCCGCCCATACGCTCCAGCCGCATTCATCTTCGCGACCAACGTCTCCGGAATCGTTGCGCCCGTCTTGTAGTCCTTCGCGAACGGCGCGAGCACCGCATAACTGCGGAACATCTCCTCGAGCATCTGTGAAGGCGCTTCGACGAAATCGCCCTCCACGTTGAAGCCGCCCTGCTGCGACCACTCGTTCTGGCTACCGAGGATGTGGTGCATCAGATGGCCGAACTCGTGGAAGAATGTGACGACTTCGCTGTACTCCATGAGGCCGGGATCGCCCGCGACGCCGCCCGAGAAGTTGCACACCAGCATGCCTTCGGGCATCTGGCGGCCGCGGATTCCCGGCACGACCGGCGCCGACGAAAACCACTTATCCTTGCCCTCGCGCGGGTGCATGTCGAGATAGATCCGGCCGATGCGCTTGCCGCTGTCGATGACGTCATAGGTGGTGACCGAGTTGTCCCACACCACGGCGTCGGGGACGCGCTCGAAGCTGACGTGGAAGAGCTTCGACGCCGTGGAGAGAATGCCGGCCTCGACCTGCGCATACGGGAAGTAGGGACGCACGGACTGCGCGTCGAAGTCGTAGTGGGCCTTGCGATACTGCTCGACCCAGAAGCGCGAATCGGAGTCGGAGATCTCTTTGAGGCCGGGCTGACGCTGCTGCGCAAAGGCAAGCAGTTGGCTGTACTCGCGCGCGGAGGTGTCCTTCGTGGCTGCATCGACCTGATCGAGGAAGGTCTTCAGCGTACTGGCAGAGCCGATCATCTGGTCCGCGGTGGCGAGATCCGCATAGGTCGGATAGCCGAGTGTGTGGGCCAGCTCCTCGCGCGTGGCGAGCAGATCCTTCAGGACAGGCTCGTTCGCCGGGTACGCGCGCGACGCATAGGCGATGTACATGCGGCGGCGAAGATCGGGGCTGGTCGAAAAGTCATCGACCGGCGTCATGTCGGGCGAGTCCGTCGTGAGGGTGTAGCTTCCATCGGGATTCGGCTTGTGCCGGGCAATGTAGTCGGACGGCAAGCCGTCGAGCTCCTGCCGGGTCGCCGAAACCTTTCTCACATCGTTGGCAACATTCCTGCCGAACGTCAGCGAGACTGCGGTGATCTTGTCCTGGAGCGCGTGGATCTTGGCGCGCGTCGCATCGTCCTTGTCGACGCCTGAGAGGCGATACTCCAGCAGCGAGCGTTCGATGTAGTGCTTCGTGGCGAGGTCATCCTTGGAGCTTCCGGTGGGCAGAGGGACGGCGGCCAGCCCGCGGTAGACAGCCTGGTTCAGGCTGAGGTCCGTGCCCGCGGACGAGATGCGACTCAGCTCCACCTGCGCCTTGTCGCGCATGTCGGAGGCGTCGGCGAGAGAGTACAGCAGATAGGCCTGGTTCCCGGCGAGCGCCAGCTCATTCTGCGCGTCATCAAACGGCCGGAGCGTGTTCTCGACTGTGCGCGGCCCTTTCACCGCCAGCAGCGCGTCGAGGTCCTTCTGCTCGGCCGCAAGCCGCTGGCTGACCCACGCGGTGAGATCAGCGGGCGTCTTCGCGCCGATCCACGCGTGCAGCGGGTCGGACGCAGGAGCGGGCTGCGCCTTGCCAATCGCCGGGAGAACGGGCAGCAGCAGTGCCGCGCCAAGGAGCAGAAAAGACTGGCGGATAATCATGCAGCCTATTCTGCCACGCCGCCGCCGGCCCGCTCCGAGAATGTGACGGGACGATGCTATACTTACTGACGGAACACCCGTCACCCCTGTCGCACCCGCGTGTGTGTCAGGCCCATGCGGAGGTGGCGAAATTGGCAGACGCACTAGCTTGAGGTGCTAGCGCCGCAAGGCATAGGGGTTCAAGTCCCCTCCTCCGCACCAAAATTTTCAAGGAAGATCGCGCGCGATCAGCGCCCGAAAGTTAGCTTCGACACAGCATGCTCATCCTTCTCGTCATCGTTCACGTCATCGTCTGCTTGTTTCTCATCGGCGTCGTCCTGTTGCAGCAGAGCAAGGGCGCAGATCTCTCCGGAGCCTTCGGCGGACAGGGATCGCAGACGGCGTTTGGCCCGCGCGGCGCGGCTAACCTGCTTACGCGCATGACCACGTGGTCGGCGATCATCTTTATGCTGACGTCGATCGCGCTGACGATCGCGATGTCGCATTCGAGCGCAAGCCGCTCGGTGCTCTCCGGCACGCCGACGCAGTCGCAGCCGGCGCACAAGTAGCCGCAGAGGAAATCCCGACAGCGCAGGCATACCGCCTGCGCTTTTTCGTTGCCAGGAATGAAGCTATGATTCGCGAGACCTTTCCCGTCGGCGTGCTGCAGTGCAACTGCACGATCCTGGGCGACGAACAGACGCGCGACGCGATCGTCGTCGATCCGGGCTATGAAGTCCCGCGGATCCTTGCAACGCTCGCCAAACACCAGCTCACGGTGCGGCAGATCGTTGTCACCCACGCGCACATCGACCACATCGCGAGCGCGCTCGAGCTCAAGCAGATTACCGGCGCGCCGATCCTCTACAACGCGGCCGACCTTCCACTCGCCGCGATGATGGAGATGCAGGCCGCGTGGATTGGCGTGGAGACGCCGACGGTAAAACCTCCCGACCACTCCCCTGCTGATCGGGAACGTATCACGGCGGGCAGCATCGACGCCGAGGTGCTCCACACGCCGGGCCACACTGAAGGCAGCCTGTGTCTGCACGTCGCGTCGGAGTCGCTGCTGCTGGCCGGCGACACGCTGTTCGCCGGCTCTGTGGGCCGCACGGATCTTCCCGGCGGCAATCACGGCAGACTGATCGCGAGCATTCGCGAGCGCCTGCTTCCCTTGCCCGACAAGACGCTCGTTATCGCAGGTCACGGACCCGCGACGACCATCGGCGACGAGCGCGCCTCGAATCCATTCCTGGTCTGAACTCAGTCGATCGGCAGCTGCGCCAACCCGCGCTTCCATAGCTCGGGCTCGCTCAGCAGACTCAGTACAGCGCGGCCGTCGGGCAGGCCGTAGAACTCGCCGGGCTGCACCAGCACGCCGCGCTCGAGCGATGCCAGTGCAAACGGCAGACTATCGATCTGGCGCGGCACACGCAGCACCGCCGTCCATCCGCCTTCGAGAGCGAGGCGGTCCGCGTGCGATCCGCGCAGCCGCTGATCCAGCGCCGCAAGATTCTGGCTCACGCGAACACGTATCTGCTCCTGGAAGGAACCGCGGCCGGCCAGCCAGTGCGGGAGAGCCGCTTGCGTGGGAGCGTTGACGGAGAGGAATGTGTCGGCGACTACCTCGAGCCGCGTGAGCGCGTCGTGCACCAGAGAGTCTGGGCCGCGCGCCGCGATCCACGAAAGCTTCATCTGGGGCAGAGCGCAGACCTTGCTGAGCCCGCTCAACACGAAGCAGAGTGCCGGCCCATCGCCTGCTGCGAAGCTGCGCGCCGCCGCGTCAGAATGGATCGCATAGTCGAGGAACACCTCATCGACGATCAGGGCCAGCCCGCGCTCCGCGCACAGCGCTTGCAGTTGCTCGCGTTCGGCATCGGAGGCGTAGTTCCCTGTCGGATTGTTCGGGTGCACGAGGACGATCGCTCGTGTGCGTTCGTTGACTGCCTCCTGCAACGCATCGAAATCGATCGTCCATGCGTGCGCAGAATCTGCCGAAGCGCCGGGATCGTAACGCAGCGGATACTCGCGCAGCACCACGGAATCGAGGCGCGCAATGAAGTCAAACAGCGGATAGCTCGGCCGGGCGATCAGGACCTCGTCGCCGGGATCGCACAAGAGCCGGAAGAGATAGCTGTAGGCCTCGCTGGTGCTGGTCGTAAGACAGATTCGCTCGACCGGAACCTCGGCATCGTGCTCGCGATAGTACTGCGCCACGGCCGCGCGCGCGGTTTCCAGGCCGAATGGCTGTGGGTCGTAGTCAAGCGCCGCAGGAACACTGAGCGGCTGCAACAGCGCCTCGCGCTCATAGGCAAATCCGCAGGCAGTCGGGTTGGAGACGGTGAGGTCGAGCACGGCCGCGCCACGCGCACGTCGCTCGCGCAGCTTCGTCGTGAGCTCGTTTTCACCAAGCTCCCATGCTGTTCTCGCTGAAAACCTCATTGCAGGTTCAGGATATCCGGTGCGGTGTTGTCTACAATCAGAACCCGAGATGACTCAGGAAATATTGATCCGCGCGGTGCTCTTCGACTTTGGCCTTGTGCTTAGCGGGCCGCCCGATCCCGCTGCGCACCGCCGGCTGGAAAGGATTCTCCACACCACGCAGGCGCGGCTCGATGAAGTGTACTGGCGGCATCGCCACGACTATGACCGCGGCGTGCTCGACGGCGCGAGCTTCTGGCGCACTGTCGGCGCGGAGCTGGATCATCCGCCGACCGAGGACGAGCTCACGCAATTGTTTGAAGCTGACTCCGACATGTGGACGCAGCCGAATCAGCCGATGATCGACTGGGCGGGCGCTCTGCAGCGCGACGGCATTGTGACCGGGGTCCTTTCGAACATGGGCGACGTGATGGAGACCGGGATCTTCGAGCGGTGCCCCTGGATCAACGGCTTCGCGCATCTGATCTTTTCGCATCGCCTTCTCATAGCGAAACCCGACGAGCGCATCTACAGCTACGCGCTCGGTGCACTCAACGTTCGAGCGAGCGAATTGCTCTTCATCGATGATCGAATCGAGAACATTGAGGCCGCGCGTGCGATTGGTCTCCAGGCCATCCACTACACCAGGCACGAGGACTTCGTGCGCGCGTTCGAGGATGGCCGCTTCGGCGGTCTGCCCGCGCCTGCGGAGACGTCGTCGACGCGTTGATTCCTGACCCAAAGTGGAACAGCGCAGAACGAATGTGTAGCGTAGTTTCAAATTAGGACACCACAACTTCCCTCTTTTGGTTTGGTATCGAAGACAGGCTGCACGCCGAGCTGTGCCGCAGCCATCGACCATGATGAAGACCGTTTGGGCCATTCTCCTTCTGTCCTTGGCAATTGCCGTTCTGTGCGGGCTGCGCGCAGAGGCGCAATACGCTTCGCAGCAGGTGCTCGCCGAGGAACTGCTCACGCAAAATCACCGCGGCAGCTTTACGGCCGCCGGTTTCGCGCCGGACGGCAGTCTCTATCTGCTGCTCGACGAAGGCGACGGCGTTCGTGTCCTGAAGACCGACAGCGCGGGCTCGTCGGTCCAAGCGCAGTTACATCTCGGCGCTGCAGGTGACTCGCCTGTCGCGCTCGCGGTCGATCCCAGCGGCAATGTGTACATTGCCGGCACGAGCACCAGCGGCGCGCTGACCGGCACCTCCGGCGTTTCCTTCCCTGCACCGGCGGACAGCTCCGAAAACTCATTTGTTGCAAAGCTCGATCCGCAACTCAATCTGCTCTTTCTCACGTTTGTCGGGTCCGGCCACACGGCCGTGAGCTCCATCGCGGCGACCTCTGCGGGCGTGTTCGTCACGGGCTCGATCTTCGCTTCTACGCTGCCCGTTACGTCTTCGGCGATGCAGCAG
>DASYBN010000007.1:0-16968 GCA_036500785.1 Acidobacteriaceae bacterium | reverse complement strand
CGCACACGTACGAAAAACCTCCCTCGCGCTTCACGAGGTCACAGTATTTCCGCACGACTGCAAATTCTAGGTCGGTCCCGGACAGGCTTCGCAAATCGGGGAAATCCTCACCAAGCAAATCACTCAGGTCCGTCGCGGGGTCATTCACGAACCGCGTAATGAACGATGACATCAGGTTGATGACGACTTCACCGGGCTTCAGTTTCAGCAGAGGAGAAATCTGCGAGATGCCCGCAAGCTTCCAGCCCTTTGGGTCAATCAGGATGAACGAAAAGGTGCGCCGTGTCGAACAGTAACGGACGATTTCACCGATTCGTTCGGCGAAGTCCCAGTTCTCAGCACGAAGCGTGATCTCTGGGGAGCTTCGCTGCTGCGCGAAGGCGTCCAATTGCTGGAATGGCTCGGGTTCTTTCTCGATGAAGAGGCACCCCATCGAAGGGACCCGGCCGCGAGTCGACAGCTCCGCGCGAGTTTCCTTGAGCACTTCGAACGCGATACCGAACGATGTGTCCTGGTAGTCGCTATCCCTTGAGTTCCACGGACCCGCGCAGCAGTCGACGTACTTGATGTCCCACGCCGACCCTAGAATTCGGGCCGCGGCCTCAAGGTAGAGGCGAATGGCATAGTGCTTGATCTCGGACTGTTCACGATCTTGATAACCCGATTCCGTCATGCTCACCAGTGGAACCTGCAGAGATTTGGTTCAAAATTGGCAATTCATCATATGTGACCCCATCTAGGGATCTACCGGTATCACTCTTACGCACTCCACCCCATTGCTTGAAGAAGAACGGTACTTCGAAGTGGCGGCATTGCCGTTCCAACGACCGAACCCATTCGGGCTCCATGCTGCGGGCGCCAGCGCCGCTCTCACCGCCCACGATCATCCAGTGGATGTTGCGAAGGTTGAGGGTCCCTAAATTCTCCAACAGAGGTTCGACTGAGAGGAACCTCACCGCGACGCGCGCTTTTCGCAACTGAGCAATGCGGGGAACACCGTGCTTCCGATTCTCGACACTCGTTCCCCACCAAATGTGTTCGTGTTTAGCGGCGAAACATAGCTGCGAGTTCAAGAGCTTGGCCATTCGCTCAGGCCGCTTCGTGAGGACTTGATAGGTGTGCCAGTTGGCCTGAAGCATGACCTCGCAAACTTTCACGATGAAATCATCCGGCACTTCCGGATGAAACAGATCACTCATCGAGTTGACGAATATCTTGCGCGGCTTCCTCCACTTCAGCGGGTCATTGAGTTTCTCGGGCACAAGCCGCAGATCGAAACCTTGTTCATAGGGATGGCCGGGAACGCCCCGAAAGCGCTCAGCGAACGTCTTCGCATAGCAATGTTTGCATCCGGGGCTGATCTTTGTGCAGCCGCGCACTGGATTCCAAGTCGCGTCGGTCCACTCAATTGAGGACTTGTCAGACACTTCGCCTCCTCTTCGCCCTGGGGCAGCTACCAGTTTCGCATTAATTGCACCAAAGCTGTGACAGCTGTACCGATGTGCTAAATAGCCCGCGGCGCATGTCGGCCCTATTGAGTTTTCATCTGACCCGCGACACCAAGACTGGAGACTGTGTTTGCCGACGGCCAAAGATGGGACCGAATCTGTCAGTTCGTCTGCCCTAACGCCGCCAGAATCGCGTCAAAATCATCCACACCCGCGTACTCAATGATCACCTTGCCGCGGCCGCTCTTGTCCTCGATCCTCACCTTCAGCCCCAGCGATCGACGCAGCCTGTCCTCCGCTTCACGCACATTCGGATCGATCACGCGCTGCTCCGGCAACTGCACCGGTTTCGCCACCATCTCGGGGTTCAGCAGCCCCTGCACATACTTCTCCGTCGACCGCACCGACAAATTCAGGTGCAGCACCTTCCACGCCGCCGTTGAAATCTTCTCCGGTGGAAGCGCCAGCAACGCCTTCGCATGACCAAAGCTCAGATCGCCCGACTCGACATGCATCTGCACATCCTCCGGCAGCTTCAGCAGCCGCAGAAAGTTCCCAATCGACGGGCGGTCCTTTCCCGTCCGCAGCGACATCTCTTCCTGCGTCAACTTGAACTCTCGGCTCAGCCGCTCGAACGCATGCGCCTGCTCCATCGGGTTCAGGTCTGCCCGCTGCAGGTTCTCCACGATGGTCATCTCCATCGCCTGCACGTCCGAGACCTCGCGCACTATCGACGGAATCGTCGCCTTGCCCGCACGCTGGCTCGCCAGCCATCGCCGCTCTCCGGTGATCAGCGTGTATCGCCCGTCCACCCCCGGCCGCACAATGATCGGCTGCACCACCCCCGACGCCGCAATCGACGCGGCAAGCTCATCCAGCTTCGCCTCGTCGAATCCCTTGCGCGTCTGAAACGGATTACGATCGATCCGCTCCACCGGAATCTCCAGCGGCTTGCCTTCAGGCGCCGGCGCCGCGCTCGCCGCAATCTCCACCGTCGGCTTCGGCCGCGACGGCAGCAGCGACTCCAACCCCTTACCCAGCGCCCTGCGCTTCCCCTCACTCGCCATTACAGCCATTACCAACTCCCTTCAAACCTTGCCTGTCATCCTGAGCAAAAGGCCAGAGCCTCGGACCCCGCGACCACCACAACTGTCATCCTGAGCGAAGCGCCATCGGCGCGAAGTCGAACGACCCCGAATTTGCCCCACGAAATGCCGCGATCACCTCGAGTGTCATCCTGTGCGAAGCGCCATCGGCGCGAAACCGAAGGATCCCCGAATTTGCCTCACGAAATGCCGCGATCACCTCGAGTGTCATCCTGAGCGAAGCGCCATCGGCGCGAAGCCGAAGGATCCCCGTATTTGCCGTTGCTGTTGCTCTTGCTGTTGCCGTTGCTGCTGCTGTTGCTCTTGCTCTTGCTCTTGCTCTTCTGTCTGTCATTCCCGAAGGGAATCTGCTTCTTGTCTTTAAGCCCGTGCTACTCCCGCCCGAACGGCCACACCCGCTTCGCCTTCGGCGTGCTGATAATCGGCCGCTCCGCAATCGGCGGTATCTCATCCAGAATCAGCTTCTTACCAGCCTTCTTCGTTTCAATCCCATGCCGCTTCAACAACTCAACCGCCAGCTCCTGGTACGCCTCCGCGCCGCGCGACTTCGGGTCATAAACCATCACCGGCTTCCCATGGCTCGGCGCCTCGGCCAGCCGGATATTGCGCGGGATCGTCGTGCTAAATAGCTTATCTTTGAAGAAGTTGCGCAAATTCTCCCGCACCTGCTGCGAGAGATTCGTCCGCTCGTCAAACATCGTCAGCAGCACACCCTCAAGCCCCAGATCCGGATTAAACGCCGCCGAAACCCTGTCCAGCGTGGATATCAGCTCCGAGATTCCTTCCAGAGCAAAGTACTCCGCCTGCATCGGGACCAGAAGCCTATCTGCGGCAACTAAAGCATTTAGCGTCAACAGATCAAGCGCCGGCGGACAATCCAGAAAAATGAACCGATAGCTCTCCCGCACCGGCTCCAGCGCCTCGCGCAAACGAAACTCGCGCTTCTCAGCCGCGACCAGCTCCACATTCGCGCCGATCATATTCTTCGTTCCCGGAATCAGCGAAAGGTTTTCGACGTCCGTCGCAATCGTCGCCTCTTCCGCCGTCGCTTCGCCGACCATCAGGTCGTAGATCGACGCACGTTCCTCATCCCGCGCTACGCCCAGCCCAGCGGTTGTATTCGCCTGCGGATCGCAGTCGATCAGCAGCGTCTTCAATCCCTGCATCGCCACGGCCGCCGCAAGATTGATCGCGGTCGTTGTCTTTCCGACGCCGCCCTTTTGATTGACGACTGCAATGACGGAGTTGCGCTCCTCGGCGGAGGCGGCTGTTTCAGAGGACTTTGCGGCTTCGGGCATCGGTTGAGGATCAGGCTAGCAGAACGGCCTGAGAATGTTCCACGTGGAACACTCGGCTACTCTGTGCGATTCCCGTCCCTAAATCTCCAAATCCTGGTGCCGCCGCGACAAAACACCCCGATAACGCTCCAGTTTTGGCCTGTGAATCTGCCTGTGCAGCGGCTTTCGAGCAACTCGCCTGGCGCGGCGAAGCGTGACCAGAAGAATCAGTCCGAGCAGCAATCCCGGGCCGAGCCAGGTCGTGTGCCAGGCGCGGTTCAGCACAGCGCTTGGGGCTGACAGTTTCGCGGCCAGCACAAACCATCCCCGCTCTGCGGCTGCAGAGTAGAGACAAAGAAGGGGCGTGTTCGGGAGAAGACGGACCACACCAGACCCAAAGGAACAAGACGTTCGTTGCTGCTAGCGGCGCAACGGCTTCGTGGCCGTGGCGTCCGCTTGTCATCTATATCACGGGCTTCAATTTAACTTGCCCTGTAAGAGAGATGCAGGAATGTTCCACGTGGAACAATTTGGCGGGGCTAGGATTGAATTGTTCCACGTGGAACAATTTGCCAGAGCAGGAGGCGGCGGTGCTCTGAGCCTGGGATGCGGTATTCCTGGGCGTCAGTTTTGTCTGCCTGCTGGCCGACCAAAGCAGCCAGCCAGCCTCCATCGCGGACGCGGGTTTTGGCGTTTTCGAGCGTGAATTGCATCTTTTCGACGGCGCGGAGGGTTACGGCGTCGAATTGGCGGTCTGGCGGCATTTCTTCGACGCGCTTCTGCCAGGCCTGTGCGGGGAGATTCAAGGTTCGGATGACTTCACGAAGGAAGGCGACTTTGCGGGTCTGGGATTCGGCTACGGTGACGCGCAGATTTGGGAGGAGCATTTGGATCGGGAGGCCGGGAAAACCGGGGCCGCTGCCGTAGTCCAGGAGCTCGGCGTTGCCCGGAAGGCGTTGGGCGAGGTGGGCTCCGGTGAAGAGGCTTTCGCCGAAGTGGCGCTGGATGATCTCTTCGGGATGGCGGATTGCGGTGAGGCTAACGCGGGCGTTCCAGCGGATGAGCAGATCGAGGTAGGTTGATACGCCGTCGATCAGCGAATCGGGGAGATCTGTATTATGGGGTGCTCTGAAGGGGGCGAGAAGGTTTCGGATGGTGTCGTTCGAGAGAGTGGGCATTACTCGCTCGCGAGACCGGCCTTGCGTGCGGCTTCGGAGACGAGGCGGTGGAAGAGAGCGCGGGAGGCGGGGCTGATTTGGGTGCTGCGCTCGGGGTGCCACTGGACGGCCATGAAGAACCAGGGGTTTTCGGGGTCGTACTCGGCTTCGATGGCTTCGATGACTCCGTCTTCAGGGCAGCGCGCGACGATCCGCATTCCGGGAGCGGGTTCGGCGATGGCCTGATGGTGGCTGGAGTTTACGGGAAGGCGAAGGAAGTTGACGCGATCTATAGCGTCTTCGGCGGCCTCTTCGGGGCTCAGCAGCGAGGCGAGGAGGCTTTCGCGGGCGACCGTTACTGAATGAGCAATAACGACCTTGCTTCCGGCGGAGTGATTTACCGGGAGCGGGAGCAGGTCCTGGACGAGTGAGCCGCCGCGATAGACGTTGAGGGACTGGAGGCCGTAGCAGATTCCCAAAACGGGAAGATGGTGGCGCTCGGCTTCTTCGAGCAGGGTCCAGTCTCCGGTTTCGCGCGCTTCGTCGGCTTTGTTGGTGGCGGGGTCGAGATCGGCGCCGTAGCGCGAGGGTCGGACGTCGGCTGGGCTGCCGGGAAGGAGGACGCCGGAGCATCCGCGGGCGGATTCGCGCAGGGCGCGGGCGGGGGAGTCGAGCTCGAGGCGGACGGGTTCGCCGCCGGCCTCTTCGACGGCGGCGGCGTAGGCGGGCCAGGAGCGCTGGTTGTACTGGGCGTCGCCGCTGGTGGGCACGGGGATGGCGATCCGGGCGCGGGTCATGGGCCTATTTTCTCACCGGCAATCGCCGCAATTCACGCATCATTCCTCGGGAGCTCGGCGTGGGGAATAGCGCGACGGGCGGAGCTGCTCCGCCAAGGCAACAGGTTCATCGAGCGGCAGCTGAAGGACGGCGCTGATGCTGCGCGGCCTCAGTGGGAGAAGTAACGCAGGTCGCTGTTGAGACCTTGGCACTGCTCGCAAACCTTGTTCGATCCTGCGGCCTTGTTGCAAGCCGGGCACACGTAAAGCCGGCGGAAGAACCTCTTAATAAGTTGCATAAAAGTTCGGTCCTTAGATGTGGCAGCCACTGTACGCGTTGTAGCTCGCGAACGGAAAGAAAACTTTAGTAACGCAGAGGCGGGAAGCGTCCCCGCCGCGTCGCAGGTGCCCGAACAGAGCAGCAGCAACGGAAGCCTGCGGACGATATCGGCCAGTTACGAAAATTTCGGCTGCCCGACGCGGCCGGTTGCCACATTTTCTCCTTTTGTTCGCTATCATTCGGAGATGCGCCGGCTAACACCCGTTCAGGTTCTCTCCGTAATCGCGATGAGGTTGGAGCGCAGGGCGCGGGCGCTTGAGGGTGTGGGGCTGCAAGGGTACGAGGTTACGATCCTGGAACTGCGGAACTTCGCGGCGATGGTGCGTCGCGCGATCGAGTACACGCGCAAGATCGGCTGGAGATAGTTTTTGCTGGCCTCGGACTTCTCGCCGCCGATGGCGGGCCAGGAGCGCTGGTGTACGCGGAGTCGCCGCTGGGGGCACGGGAATGACGATCCGGGCACGCATCATCTTTATTTTTCCCACGCGAGACTGATCACGCCCGTGGCGCCGAGCCTAGCCGCTCACGAAGGTAGCCGAGCATCTTCTTGTCCTCATCATTGACGCGAAGGGCGACTGGATGCTCGGCTACCGTTTGCTCAATGTCTTACGGCCTACAATACGTATCAATAACTTTCGACTGCTCTACCTTGAGGTCTTCTGGCTCCGCGGCTTTCAGCTGCGAAACTTCGTATTTGCCCTGCTCCGGCGCGACTTCAGTGATCTCGCCGCGCGCATTGTGAAACATTGAAGCGTGCGCCATCGCCACCTTGACGTAGTAGGTCTCGCCGGCCTTCAAGTCTATGACTAGCCCGCTGCCTGGGAGCGTCGAGGTGATCGTGTGCTCACCGGCTGAAAGTGTGACCTTCAAACATCGCCCATTGCGCATTCTTGCCAATTGGTTTTTGTCGGAGAAGACGCTGGGCTTGAGGGCTTCGGCATAGAACTCGCGCAGCCGGTAGAAGTAAACCGTGGCGGAGTCGGGGTGAGGGGTTTGAGTGGAGACAGGACAGACCCATAGCAGCAGCAGGAGACCCACAAACAGTTTTTGCATGCGGGCCATACTATCACCGCCGACCTGCAAAAATTGGGCTTCCCAGCGTTCACCGGCGCGGCGATTCTGCGCCGGGCCAAAGGCGGCGTATCGATTCGGCCGCGTGACGATCGCGGCGGCCGCAGACAATGTAGTGACGAAGCTGACGTTTGTGGGTGAGAGCTCCCGGGTCAAGCGGGCGAAGAGAGGTACACGATGAGGCGCGCGTCCGCTGCATGCAATGCTTAGAACCGGACCTGGAAGCCGGCCTTCAGCGCGTTGTTGACGAGGACCTCGGCGCGGCGCAGCCGAAGTTCTTCTCCATGCTCGCTTCGACGGCTCTCTGCTCGTCGGCACAGCGAAAAAGTTGTGACCGGCGACGGGAACCTTGTCGGCGCTCTTGCCGGATAGGCAGGTAGTCGGGCGCGCCATGCGACACGGCCAGGGCCGTCCTGCGCTGCAATCGACCTATACAATCTCGTCTGTTCAATGAACGTCACTGAACGCGGAGGCGAAGGTTGCGGACGATTGATGATCCGGCGGTGCACCAAGAGTTTAGGGGGCCGCGGCGCAAGCTGGTTGTGCTTGCGGGGCTGCTGTTTGCCGCTTTCATTCTGGGGCGGATTGCGCTGTCCAACTGGGTTGACCTGCTGTGGTTCAGGTCGCTGGGGTATGGGCCGGTCTTCTGGACGACGATCTGGTTGCAGCTGGCGATTTTTGTTGTCGCCGCGGTGGTGACGTTTGCAGTTTTGTATGGGGCGTTCTGGGCGATCCGGCGATCGCATGAGGGCAATCTGCCGAGCGCGCATGCGATCACGGTGGGCGGGCAGCCGGTCAGGTTCTCGGTGGAGCCGGCGCTGCGGATTATCTCCTGGGGCGTGTCGATTGTCTTTGCGGTGATTGCGGGTTTCACGATGGTGTCGGAGTGGCCGGTGCTGGGGCTGTTCTGGTACGCGCCGCATGCGACGGGGAGTGCGACGGATGCGATCTTCGGCAAGCCGCTGAACTTTTTTCTGTTTACGCTGCCGGCGTGGCAGGTCGTCGACAACTGGCTGTTGACGCTGGCGATTGCGACGTGTGCGGTGGGCGTGCTGTTTCTGTTCATCACGAGCGGGTCGCGGAGTATTGAGAATAGAAAGATCAGCTATGGGCCGGCGCCGTGGCGGGGGCTCTCGTTTACGGTGGCGTTTCTGTTGCTGGTGCTGGCGATGACGACGTACGTCGATCGCTTTCAGACGCTGCTGGAACATCACACGATCTTCGATGGAGTGAATTACACGGACGCGCATGTGGCGATTCCGGGCGCGCTCATTTTGTGCGCGGCGCTGCTGGTGGGCGCGGCGATTGCGCTGGTGAACGCGATGCGCGATTCACGCGGGCGGTGGATTCTGTATGCGATTGCGCCGTCGGTTGTGTGCTTCGTCGTGATTGGGATTGTGGGGTGGTATGTCGGGAGCTTCATCGTGAATCCGAATCAGCTGGATCGCGAAGAGCCTTACATCGCGCACAATATTGATGCGACGCGGCAGGCCTTTGGGCTGGATCGGTTTAAGCAGAGTGAGTTTCCGGCGGAGACGACTCCGGATGCGGTGGACGCGGCGAATAATCAGGCGACGCTGCAGAATGTGCGGCTGTGGGATTGGCACGCGCTGCAGGATACGCTGCGGCAGATCCAGGAGATTCGGACGTACTATGACTTTCCGGACATTGATATTGATCGGTACGACCTGAACGGAACGACGCGCGAGGTGATGCTGGCGGGGCGGGAGCTGAACGTCGACCGGTTGCCGGAGAGCAGCAGGAACTGGATCAACGAGAAGCTGATCTACACGCATGGATACGGCGTGACGATGAACCCGGTGAATGGGTTTACGCCGGAGGGGCTGCCGATTCTGCTGCTGAGCAATATGCCGGTGCAGAGCACGGTGCCGGGGCTGAAGGTGACTCGGCCGGAGATTTATTTTGGCGAGCTGACGGACACGGATGTTTATGTGAAGACGCGGCAGCGGGAGTTTGATTATCCGCAGGGGCAGAACAACACGCTGACGTCGTACCAGGGCAGCGGCGGAATTGTGATGGGCGGGTTTGGGAAGCGGCTGCTGCTGGCGGTGGCGCGGGATGATCTGGGGACGCTGCCGTTCAGCGACGATGTCGACCCGCAGAGCCGGATGCTGCTGTGGCGGAATATTCGGCAGCGGGTGGCGAAGCTGGCGCCGTTTCTGACGTTCGATCAGGATCCTTATCTTGTGGTGGGCGAGGATGGGCGGCTGTCGTGGGTGATGGACGCGTACACGACGTCGGACAGCTATCCGTACTCGACGCATTACGGGCTGGGCGACAACAGCGTGAACTACATGCGCAACAGCGTGAAGGCGGTGGTGGACGCTTACAACGGGAGCGTGACGTTTTATGTGTTCGACAGCGAAGACCCGGTGCTGGCGGCGTATCGGCGAATCTTTCCGAGTTTGTTCAAGGATGCGGCGGGGATGCCGGCGGACCTGCGCAGGCATGTGCGCTATCCGGAGGCGCTGTTCACGCTGCAGTCCGAGGTGTATGGGCTATACCACATGACGAATCCGGAGGTGTTCTTCAATCGCGAGGACCTGTGGACGGTGGCGACAGAGACCGGAACGGATAGCGATGGGAACCAGACGATCCAGCCGATGCAGCCGAACTTCGTGCTGATGAAGCTGCCGGGAGGAACGAGCGAAGAGTTTGTGGAGATTCTTCCGTTCACTCCGGCGAACCGGAACAATTTGATTGGGTGGATTGCGGGGCGGTGCGATGGAGCGAACTACGGGACGGCGGTGGTGTACGACTTTCCTAAGACGAGGCTGATCGATGGGCCGCAGCAGATTGAGGCGCGGATCGATCAGAACGCGCAGCTCTCGGGGCAGTTGACGCTGTGGAACCAGCAGGGGTCGCATGTGCTGCGGGGAAGTTTGCTGGTGATCCCGTCGGGGCGGGCGCTGCTGTATGCGGAGCCGATCTATCTGCAGGCGAAGCAGAGTCCGATGCCGGAGCTGCGGCTGGTGGTGCTGGCGCTGCAGGACAAGCTGGCGTACGGAACGACGTTTGAGGCGGCGCTGCGGTCGTTGTTCGGGGGAGAGGTGTCGTCGTTGAATGCGACGGAGGCGGCGCCGGCGCCGACAAATGCGGCGAGTGCCGGTGGGGCGGCTGCTGGTGCGGCGGGTGCTGGTGCGGCGGCGCCTGCGATGGATACGGATGCGCTCATCATGGAAGCCAGCAAAGACTTCGATGACTACCAACGGCTGACGGCGCAGGGAAAGCTTGCGGAGGCCGGGCAGAAGCTGGAGCAGTTGAAGGATGTGCTGGGGCGGCTGAACAGTCGGCGGAAATGAGAGCGGCTGCGCCCTTGGATTGGGGCGCAGCCGGTTTTGGGTGCAGCGGATTGCGGGTGGGGCGGATTAGAAGGAAAGCTTCAGGCCGAGCTGAATCAGGCGCGGGTTGTTGACGGTTGAGTCGACGGAGCCGAAGCCGCTCGCGTTGATGTCGTTGATGGGCGCGCCGTACTGCGGGTGGTTGAAGAGGTTGAAGAACTCGGCGCGGAAGTCGAGGCCCATCTCGCGGGGAAGAGCGAACTGCTTGATGACGGAGAAGTCGGAGTTGACGAAGTCGGGTCCGACGACGGGGACGCGGGCGGCGTTGCCGAGCTGGCCGACGGGCGCAGCGACGAAGCAGGAGGCGTTGATCCACTGGTAGTGCGGGAAGGAGTGGTTGGCGCTGTACGGGTTGCAGCCGGGGACGCGGTCGGGGCGATTGTAGTTGTAGTCGTCGCCACCGGTGTTGAAGGTGGTGCCCGATGTGTTGTTGCTGTCGATGAGCGGGACCGGGAAGCCGGAGGATATCCGCTCGATCAGCGTGAGCCGCCAGTTGCCGAGGAGGGAGTTTTCGACGGTGCTCCAATCGCTGCCGAACTGTTTGCCGTGGCCGAAGGGCAGGTCATAGATGATGCTTCCGGTGAAGCTGTGGTTCAGGTTGATCTGCGAGAGCGACCAGTCGAGGTTCTGCCAGTTGGGCAGAGGGAAGTAAGGGGCGCTGAGCTCGGACCCGAGACCGTCGGAGAGGCCGTTGTCATAGGTGCGGGAGTAGGTGTAGGCGACGAGCGCGTAGAGGCCGTGCTTGGCGGTCTTGGTCTCGGCTTTTACCTGCAGCGAGTTGTAGTGAGTTTTGCCGACGTCGCCCATGAGGATGATCGCGTTGTAGTTGGGCGGGTTGTAGGGATAGATGTAGGGATCGCCGTTGGGCAGGCAGCCGAGCGTGTAGTTGGGGATGGTTCCGCAGCCGGAGGGGCTGTCGGTATTGAGGTTGTTGCCGATGACGAGGATGTGGCCGCCGACCATGCCGGCGTAGCCTGCGGTGATCAGGACGTTGCCAGGCACCTCGCGTTGAACGTTGACGTTGTACTGATGAATCCGGCCGGGCTGGAAGTTGCGGGGCTGGTAGTAGTACGTGCCGACGAAGGTGGACACATCCTGCGGGACGGGCAGAGGAGTGAATCCGGTGGACGTGGTGAAGTTGAGCTCGGGTGTCTGACCGAGGGTGGCGGCGCAGTAGGAGGTGGCGAAGGCGCAGCCGGCGGAGAAGGTGGTGGGGAACTGATCGGACTCGCCAAGGTTGGGCGGATTCTGCCAGAGGCCCTGCGCGCCCTGGTTCCAGGTGGAGTCGTGATAGATGCCGAAGCCGGCGCGGAGGACGGTGTTGTCGTGGCCGAGAACCTTCCAGGCGAGGCCGATGCGAGGTTCGTACGCACCCCAGAACATATTGATGCCGGCGGAGCGGCTGACTCCGTTCTGGCCGGCGATGAGAAGCTGCTGGGTCTCGGGGATGTAGTCGGACATGCGGTTGGCGACCTCGGTGATGGGCGTGGTCATGTTGTAGGCGAGACCGAGGTTGAGGGTAAGTGAGGGCAGGATGCGCCAGTCGTCCTCGACGAAGGGGCGCCAGATCTTCCAGCGGCGGCCGGTGACGGCGCCGTTGTAGACCTGGTCGTGGATGGCTCCGCCGGTGAGGCCCATGAGGAAGTCGGCCTCGGGATCGCCGGGAGCTGCGACACAGGTGGACGGAGAGCCGGCCGGGCAGGGGGAGCCGCTGAAGTTTCCGAAGGTGCCGACGAGCCAGAAGCCGGAGCCGAAGGCGTTGGTGCCGACGTTCATCTGATTGGCGCGGAGATCGAGACCGACGTGGATGTCGTGCTTGCCGCGGATTATGTCGAGGTCATCCTTGAAGGAGAAGATGTTGGTTCCGCCCTGGAAGGGGGAGTAGCCGCGATCGCCGAGCGCCCAGTAGCCGCTGGTGAATTCGGTGGAGACGAGACCCTGGCTGTACTCGCCGCCGGCGATGGGCGTACCGGTGGATGAGCAGCCGAGGTTGGCGTAGGGGATGCCGAGCTTGGCCGAGGCGCAGGTGAAGTTGCCGGAGGAGGCGATGTAATTGAAGATGCGGTCGTAGCCGAAGGTGGCCTGGTTGAGAAGGGTGGGTGAGAAGACGTGGCTCCAGCCGAGGGCGATGTTGCGTGCGTGATTCTTGAGGGTTTCATTGCTGCCGAAGGGATTGGCTTCGGCGAGGCCGGGCGCGCCACCGGGGACGAAAGAGTTCGCCTGGTCATAGCTGAAGCGGGCAAAGAGGTTGTCCGCACCGGTGAGCGTCTCGTCGACGCGAGCGTCGAACCGGGTTTGATCCAGGCTGCGGACAGGCTCGTTGATGTAGTTGTAGCTGGCGTTGGAGTTGCCCGCGTTGGCGTTGGGCGCGGGATAGATGTTCATCATCGCCTGGCCGACGCTGTCGATCAGGTTGGAAGGGATCTTGTTGCAGGGAGTTCCTTGCGGCTGACTTCCGTCGGCACCGGCCGGGTACGGATTGCCGGACGGGTCGCACTGGAAGAAGACGTTGGGGTACGTCGCCGGGTCGGTGGAGGCGCCGATCATGTTGGGGTTGGCGATCACGAGGCTGGAGACGGGGTTGCCGAAGGCGTCGGAGGAGAAGTCGCCGGAGCGCATGGCGAGTGAGGGAACGAGGCCGGTGAAGGTGATTCCTTCGCGCTGGTACTTCTGCTCGCCATCGACGAAGAAGAAGGTTTTGTCGTGGCGGATGGGGCCGCCGATGGAGCCGCCAAAGTCGTTGAGATTGAACTTCGGCGTGGTGGTGTCGAAGTCAGCCTTGGCGTCGAAGGCAGTGTTGCGGACGAACTCGTAGAGCGTTCCGTGGAAGGCGTTGGTGCCGGATCTTGTGGTGATGAGGACGGTTGGGCCGGCGCGTGTGCCGAACTCGGCGGAGTAGGTGTAGGTGAGGACCTTGAACTCTGCGATGTCGTCGACGGAGGAGAAGACGCCGACGCCGCCGGCGGTGAGTTCGTTGTTGTCGACGCCGTCGAGCAGCCAGTCGGTGCTGTTGGGGCGCGAGCCTCCGACGGAGAGAGAGAACGAGCCGCGGGCGGCGACTTCGCTGTCGCTGCCGGAGGTGAAGAAGCTGTTGGGATTGGTTTCGGCGGTGGCGCCGGCGGTGAGCGTGGCGAGCTGCACGAAGTTGCGGCCGTTGAGCGGAAGCTGCGAGACCTGCTGCGAGGTGATGACCTGACCGAGCGCGGGGTTGGAGGTTTCGGCGGCAACGGCGTCGCCGGCGACGGTGACAGTGGTGGAGACGCTGGCGGGCGAGAGGGTGAAGTTGAGCTCGCGAGCCTGATCAACCTGGAGGTTGAGATCCTTGGTTTCGACGGACTGGAAGCCGGAGGACTCGACGCGCACGGTGTAGTTGCCGACCGGCAGCAGCGGAATGAGATAGTGCCCGGTGTCATCGGTCTTGCCGACGCGGGCGAGTCCGGTGGCAAGCTCGGTCGCGGTGACGGACGCACCGGGAACGGACGATCCGGATTTGTCGACGATGGTGCCGGAGAAGCTTCCGTTCGCCTGCGCGTGAATCGATGAGGGCAGGACGAATGCAGCAGCGAAGAGGATGAGGAAGAGGAAGGCTCCGCGAGCGGAGCCCCAGGCCGACTGCGCCCGTTGTGCCGCGAAAATGGTGCCGGCTGTTGCGCAATTCATATTGTGACTCCTGAGCAGGTTAAGGAGAGCCTATTGGGGCCGGGGAGTTTGAGCAACTATATGGAATTGCGGAGTTAGGGTCAACGCAAGGTTCGGCCTGTGAGTCGACGATATCGGTTGCTTCGAGGCTGATGTCGATACTCCGATGCGATTCACGAGTTCTTCACGAAAGGGAAGAGCGCGGTGCTCGCGGCGTGCAGCACTGGCAGTTCTCCCAGTGGTGGGGCATGTTCATGGCCGCAATCATGAAGTGTTGCCCGTCACGGGAGGATTGAGGATCGGCAGGGCGGCCTTCCCCGGGTGTGTTGCTGACGGCCTGAGGCAGCGAAGCTCCCTGAGATCTGCACAAGCTATGGCCTTCTGCGCGCGAGCAGAATTGCCTGCAGAGACGGCAAGCCACGGATGACGCCTGGCCCAATCATCAGGTGCAAAAGGGTCCTATGCGGATTGGGTTGGCAAATATCGTGAGGAACAGAAAGGTTCTGCTGAGTGTTCTTCTTGGGCTGGCGTTCGTGGGGCTCATTCTGGGTGTGCTGAGCCGCACGATTAATGAGAAGGCGGCGCGGTCGCTGGAACTGAACGACGAAGTGTCCGCAGGGGATCACGTACTCGTTTCCATCGTTGTCATCAAAGTAGATCCGGCAACGCTGCAGCTGACTGCACGAATTCGCATTCGTCCGCTCGGCAATATTGCTCAGGCTACGGTGACTCCCAACGCCAACCTTAGATTCTTCATCAACAACGCGCCGGGACAACAGGTCTTTGAGTTCAAGAAGGGCGATGCGATACGGAGCATCGAGGTGACGGTTCCGATTAATGGAGACATCAACCGTTACCCGTTCGACCATTACACGACGAACGTCTGGCTGTTTATGGATACGCCGGACGTGTCCGGGAAGCCCAAGGTGTCGGACACTCCGCCTGAGGTGTTGTCCGATGAGCCGGGACTCGAGGATTTCTCGCACCCTGGAGTGGTGACCCCCAACCGACGAGCGGTTCCGATTTCGATCCACTTCGTGGCGTCGACACCAGGGATGAAGTATGAGGGAGAGATCATTCGCAGCGGGGATACGAGTGCGACGCGAGTGCATCTTGACCTGAAGCGCCCGACCAACCTTGTGAACCTCTCGGTCACGGTGATGTGTCTGATGATGGGGATTGCGGTAAGTGTCGCGGCGATGGTGCTGAAGGCAGTGTTTTCACGTCAAGGGGCGTTGGATGTTTTGCCGCTGTCTTTATCCATAGGCCTGATCTTTGGACTACCTGCTCTACGCAACGTACAGCCCGGCGTGCCTCCAGTCGGAGTGCTGGGAGACTACTTCTCCTTTATATGGGCAGAGCTCTTTGTGGCCGCGGCAGCCATCATGATGGCTGTCATATGGGTGTTCGGCGGAGAAAGAAAGCCGGATAATCCACCGGCTACGTAAAGGTTCTACAGCTCTTTCGCAGGACCCACTGGCGCACACGGCCGAGTGGGAGAGGACACGCTATGAAAGCCAGGGTTGCAATCCTCTTGTATGTTCTCTTCGCGGCTATGCCTCTCTTCGCTCGCGAAAAGTCGGATGTGATTGTGATGAACAACGGCGATCGCATCACCTGCGAGATAAAAGAACTTGATGACGGTGTTCTTTACGTCGACATCGATTACGTGAAGGGCACAATGTCCGTTGACTGGGCGAAAGTGCATCACCTTGAGAGCAAGCAATTATTTATCGTGACCGCGGTGGACGGATCGGTCTACACGGGCCTGATCAAGACTGTAGACAGCGCAGCCGAGCGACCGATGCGGATTGTGCCGGCGGAACTTCCAGAGGAGACGGTAATCAAGTACCCCGAGGTAATCAAAGCAACCCAGACATCCGAGAAGTTCTGGGAGCGCTTCAACGGAAACATCAGCACCGGGATCACCTATTCGAAAGGCAACCAGTCCACGCAATATAATCTGGGCTCCGGGCTTGCATACCTTCGGGAACGTTGGAGGGTAACGGGCACCATTAACTCGACGTTGACCTCAAGCACCGGCACCAAGGCTTCGACGCGAAATGCGCTCGACCTGGACGGCCTTCACTTATTGCCATGGAATCAGTGGTTCTACACAGGGTTGGGAAGCTTCCTGCAAAGCTCGGAACAGGAGATCCAACTGCAGTCGAACTTCGCAGGAGGGCTTGGACGCTACCTGAAGAACACCAACCGTTCGACGATTCTGGTTGCCGGCGGGCTGGGGTGGCAAAACACAACCTATTCGCAGACGATCCAATCGCAGCCGGCGCAAAATGTTCTTGGCGGAATGGCGCTCACGGAGATGAAGTTCTTCCGGTTCGACAAAACGGATCTGACGATCGATGCGTTTGCCTTTCCGGGACTGACGCAGCCGGGGCGGATCTACTTCAATACAACGGCGACCTATTACGTAAAGATCTTCAGCAAGATCGACTGGAATATTTCGTTCTACGGCAACTGGGATAACAAGCCTCCAACGCACTTATCCGGAAGTAACTACGGAACTACTTCGGGACTTAGCTATAGCTTTGGGAATAGGTGAGCAGGTTTCGATAATTCTTGAGGGTCGATTTAAAACACGCGGCCGAGACTGAAGAAGAAGCGTTGATGACCGGCGTCGCCGATAGCTCCTCCGATCAACACCGGACCAAAGATGGTGTTGACGATGAGTCCGCCGGCTCCATCGACGGGATGGCGGTACGGGTAGGCCGGCACGTTGAATTGCTGATAGGCGCCGGCTTCGATGCGGGCGAGGAAGTAGAGCTTGCCTC
>DASYBN010000006.1:0-5974 GCA_036500785.1 Acidobacteriaceae bacterium | reverse complement strand
GCGCAAGCTTGGAGTCGAGCAGTGAGGTTTCGGAGGCAGGAGTTACCAGAACGGGAGGAGTCGTCGCAGAGGCCATTGCGTTCGCCTTCAGGGTTAGGAATCGGGAAGCCGGAGATATGACAGCAAGCCTAGTCACCGTGCGGCGAGGGGGAGTAAACGTTGTATGAACGTTTGCGAGTATTTCGCGGGTCGATGATGCACTGTGCACGATAGAGCTGCATCTGCCGGAAGGACGTAGAGCAATGGCAGAACTGAAGGTGACGCGTGGCGACATAACCAGGCTGCAGGTGGACGCCATCGTGAATGCGGCGAACACATCGCTGCTGGGCGGCGGCGGCGTGGATGGAGCAATCCATCGTGCGGCCGGGCCGGAGTTGCTGGCTGCTTGCAGAAAGCTGGGCGGATGCGCGACAGGCGATGCAATGGCAACGCCGGGATTCCGGCTGCACGCAAAGTGGGTCTTTCATGCAGTCGGGCCGGTGTGGAAAGGAGGCCATCGCGGCGAGCCGGAGAAGCTAGCCGCGTGCTATCGGCGCTGCATGGAGCTTGCCCGCGAGCATGGAGCGCAGACGATCGCCTTCCCCGCAATCTCCACCGGAATCTACGGCTATCCCAAACGGCCGGCCGCAGAGATTGCGGTGCGCGTCTGTCGTGAGGTGGCGGACGCGTGCGCCGTAGAGCGCGTGGAGTTCTGTTGCTTCGACGAGGAAACCGCGGAGATCTATGAGCAGGTGCTCTACGAAACCAACTGAACTCGTTCGCTCACTCGCTGCCTTGCTGACTTGCTGACTCGCTGACGTGGTGACTTGCTGCCTTGCTCACTTCCCCGGGATTTGATCCCGAGTCGTCGCCCAATTGGCCAGCAGATTGTGCAGCACCGTCGAGCCGACGAGGTACGCGGACTCAAGCGCCAGGCGCCCTCCGATATACGGTGCGCTGAGCGATTCAACAGCGTCGTGCCCCGGCGGCTCCATCGAGAAGTTGCTGCCGGTTCGCAGCACGAGCACACGGTTGCGGTCGACGCGCTGCATCTCATCAAGCCGTTCAATCGCGTTCATGAAACCCGAGTCCTCCATTTCCGTCGTCGCAAAGATGCCGCTGCCCTTCGTCCACAGCCGCACCCAGTCCTCGGCGTAGGTGGTCATGATGGTGCCGTGCCAGTAGTAGTCGGAGGCGAAGGTGTCGCCGAGCAGAACGAACGGCGGACGATGCGCATTCGGAAGGCCGGTGAACTCCGCGCGGAACGCCGCAACCGCAGGATCGTCGCCGAGAGAAAGCGAGCGCGTCTGCTCATACGCCCAATCAACGAACGACCGATTCAGCGTGAAGAGATTCGAGCGGTGCCAGGTCGAATCATCCAGCGTCGGCGGATTCGGCTGCTTCGCCGTAGTAGGGAACAGGCCATACGGCCAATCCTTCGGAGCCTCGCGCGGATCGATCTCGCGCGCAACATCGCCGACCACATAACGCGCCCACGCTGCCGAGCCGATCGACGCAACATGCGGATCAATCCCCGCGATGCCATTGATCAGAATGTACGCGTGGGTGAGATCGAAGCGCGGATCAAGCCCCAGCGCCATCATGCTCGCCGTCGCGTTCACAAGCGTCGTGCCGGAGACCATGCCGAGGATCGTGTGGTCTTTGTTCGTCCGCAACGCGTGAACGCCGCCGGGAAACGGCAGAACCTCATCGAGGTGCTCGCGCTCCACCCAGAACTGGAACTCGCCGGGCTTGTCCCCGGTATCGTTGCCGACCTCAAAGGTCGTGACGATCACGGCGCGGATGGGCCACGGCTTCTGCCCGCGCGCTGCGAGCGACACACAAAGGATCGCGAGAGAGACACTGACGCGGAGGAGACGCATGCGGGCTCCGGAGACGATGGATTCGCGGGTATGGGAATAGCGTAGCAGCGTCGAGACAAAAAGGAACGGCGCCCCACATGGGAGCGCCGCCATATTCGTGCGACGAAGAGATTAAGCTTCGACCTCGTCCGTCTGCTCGGTTGCATCAGCGGTCTCGACCGGCTCCTGGTACGCGGGCACCTCGGGCTTGTCGGACTTGATGTTGACCTGCACGTGCGCGGTGACCTCACGGTGCAGCCGGATCGGCACGTGAAACTCGCCAACCGTCTTGAGCGGCTCGTCGAGATGAATCTTGCGACGGTCGATCTCGTAACCCTGCGCCTCGAGCTGCTTGGCGATGTCGCCCGCGGTCACCGAACCGAAGAGCTGATCGTGCTCGCCGGTCTTGCGCTCGAAGGTGATCACAACTTCGTTGAGGCGGGTCGAGAGCTCGTCGGCCCCGGCCTTCTCTCGCGCGGACTTGCGGAGCGCGGAGCCCTTCATCTGCTCGATGACAGATTTGTTCGCCGTGGTCGCCTCGATGGCGAGCTTCTCCGGCAGCAGGTAGTTGCGGCCATAACCGTCGGCGACTTTAACCACATCGCCACGGTGGCCCAGCTTCAGTACATCTTCTTTAAGGATGACTTCCATTTTGGTATCTCCAATCTTGTGAGCGCGCCTCTGCGGCGCCAGCTTAGTACTTGGCGGCGTAGGGCAGCAGGGCGATGGCGCGAGCCTGCTTGATGGCCTTCGTGAGCTTGCGCTGGAAGGGAGCCGAGGTGCCGGTCAGGCGGCGCGGAATGATCTTGCCGCGGTCCGACACGAACTGCTGGAGCAGGCGCACGTCGCGGTAGGAGATCGTGTCGATCTTCTCGACCGTGAACTTGCAGACCTTCTTGCGGCGGAAGAACTTGCGTCCGCCGCCAGGGCCGCCTCCGCCAGGACCGCCCGCCGGACGCGGGCCGCGCGGTCCGCCAGGACGGGGACCACGGTCGCCGCCAGGACCTCCCTGGGGACGCTCGCCTTGCGGACGGTCACCTTGCGCACGCTCGCCCTGCGGGCGATCGCCTGCAGGCGCCGGACTGGATGCTGCTGCTGGGTTTTGAGTCTCGTCAGCCATGTTGTTTTCCTTTGGTGCTCCTCAATCGTGGGAGCCGGTTTGGGCTGCTCTCGCTTCAGACCTGCAATGAGGCCTCTGGACTGATACGGAAGCGATGAGCTGCAGTAATCGTTGGTCCTTTGAAAATCTCTGCAGCCGGGAATCCTTATGCCTCGGTTGCAGCAGGCTCTGGTGTGGCTTCGGCCGCGGGAGCCTCGACGGGCTCAGGTGCGGTCGGTGCCTCGGCGGCAGGCTGCGGGAGCGCGCTGCGCTTCACGTGAGCGTCGCGGTGCTTCTTGATCTTGGCGACGCGCTTCTCTTCTTCGTCGGTGCGCACGGTGATGAACTTGATCACCTGCTCGGACACGCGCAGACGGCGCTCGATCTCGGCGATCAGCGAGGCGGGAGCGTCGACGATCAGCAGGACGTAGAAGCCGTCGTTGAACTTGCGAACGGTGTAGGCGAGCCGGCGGCGGCCCATCTTCTCGGTCTGCTTGATAGCGCCGCCACCCTGGGTGACGTAACCGGAAAAGGTCTCGACGATCTTATCGATCTCCGCCTCTTCAATGTCAGGCCGAACAATGAACATGATTTCGTAGCTGCGATTCATAGTGCTTCTTTCTGCGGGTTCTGCCCGCACTGCCCCGGTGGGTTGAGGTCAGTTTGGCTGTTGAGGGAAGAGAGTTAGAGAGTGAGGAGTTAGGAAGTTAGGAGGAACGAGGTGCATTTCCTAACTTGCTAACTTACTAATTCCCTAACTTCTCCCTCCGGTTGAACTCATTCATGGCAGCCGACGGTCCATCTGTCAGCCATTTCTCGACTGCGCGTACCGCGAGGTCGAGGCCGTCTTCGAGCGTCACCAGGTCTGCTTTGCGCATCGGCGCTAACAGATATCCGGTGCCGCCTGCTCTTACTTCCTGTCCGCTCTCGGCCGGCGGTTTGCCGATACCGATGCGGACCCGCATCCACTCTTCTGTCCCAAGCGCCGCGGAGATAGACCTCACTCCGTTGTGCCCGTTCGCCGAGCCGCGTTCGGCAAGCCGAACCGTGCCCAGCGGAAACGCCAGCTCGTCATAGAGAACAATCATGTCCTCCAGCTCGAGCTCCAACTCATCGAGCAGGGCCACAACCGAAAGCCCGCTCAGGTTCATAAAGGTCTCGGGCTTAGCAAGCAGAACATCGTGTCCTGCCAGCCGTGTCCGAGCGGTCTGGGCCCGTCCTCGCCGGTTCGTTACCTGCACATCGCGGATGGCTGCGATGCGATCAATCGCCATGAAGCCTGCGTTGTGAGGCGTAAGCAGGTACTCCATGCCAGGGTTGCCGAGACCGACGATAAGTTTCATAGGAGTTAGGGAGTTGGGAGTTAGGGAGCCAGGAAACTAACTTGCTAACTCCTTCACTTCCTAACTTCCTGCTACTTCTTCGCCTCCGGCTTCGCATCGCCTTCAGCAGTCTCCTGCTTGCCCTTCTTCGCTACTTCGGGCTCGGTGGGGGTCGTGCCCTCAACCGGCTCAGCGACAGCCTCGGCCTTCACGTAGGTGACAATGGCGACCACCGCGTCCTCTTCCCCGAGGTACTCGATCTTGTCCGAGTGCGGCAGGTCGGAGATATGCAGCGCCTGATTCATCTCCAGGTTCGAGACGTCGACGTCGATGTGCGACGGGATATCGCCCGGCAGGCACTCGATCTCAACCTCGTGCAGCACCTGCGACAGAATGCCGCCCGAGTTCTTCACGCCCGCGGCCACGCCGACGAGCTGCACAGGAACCGAGACCTGCATCTTCTTGTCCATCGCAATGCGCTTCAGGTCGATGTGCAGCAGGTGGCCCTTGATCGGCTCATTCTGCCAGTCGACGATCATCGCCTTGCCCGAACCCGCGCCTTCGATCGCGAGATCGAAGATCGTGTTGTGGCCGGACTCGGAGTGCAGAATGCGCGTGATGATCTTGGGGTCGACCGCAACTGCAACCGAAGGCTCGCCCGCACCGTAGATGACGGCCGGGATCAGACCTTCGCGGCGCACGCGGCGCGCATGGTTCTTGTTGAACTTGCCTGTGCGCGGCTTCGCGCTGACGGTCGAGATGGGGTTGTTGTTTGCCATGTTTTCCCTTTCGGGCGTGGACAGGAGGGTTCAGGTTCCAGGGCCCAGGGTCCAGAAGACCGCTGCGGCAAGGATTGAATTCTGCTGCCTACTCCGTTTGCGGCCTGCGCCGCGGTTAGTCCCGATCTTCCGGGTGGTCGTTTTCTGGACCCTGGACCCTAAGCCCTGGACCCTGCTTAGTTGAAGAGCGTCGAGACCGACGTCTCCATGTGAATGCTCTCAATCGCGCGGCCCAGCAGGCCGGCGATCGAAAGAACCTTAATCTTGGCGACCTTCTGCGCGTCTTCGCGCAGAGGAATCGTGTTGCTGACGACCAGCTCTTCGAGCGGTGAGTTGGCGATGCGTTCAACCGCCGGCCCGGACAGCACGGCGTGCGACGCGCAGGCGTAGACCTTCTCCGCGCCCTGCTCGATCAACGCCTCGGCGGTCTTCACCAGCGTGCCCGCCGTGTCGACGATGTCGTCGAGGATCAGGCACGTGCGGCCGCGCACGTCGCCGATGACGTGCATCACTTCGGTGACGTTGATGTCGGTGCGGCGCTTATCGACGATCGCGAGCGGCACCTCGAGCTTCTTGGCGAAGAAGCGCGCGCGCTCCACACCACCTGCGTCCGGGCTGACAACTGTGAGATTCGGCAGATTGAGCGCCGCGAAGTAGCTGACCAGCACCGGCGAGGCAAACAGGTGGTCAACCGGAATGTTGAAGAAGCCCTGGATCTGCGCCGCGTGAAGATCGACGAACAGCGCGCGGTTGGCGCCTGCGGTCACCAGAAGGTCGGCGACAAGTTTGCTCGTGATCGCGACGCGCGGACGGTCTTTGCGGTCCTGGCGCGCGTAGCCGTAATAGGGAACGACCGCCGTGATGCGGCCTGCAGAGGCGCGGCGCAGCGCATCCTCCATCACCAGCAGCTCCATCAGGTGCTGGTCCGTCGGG
>DASYBN010000005.1:0-11016 GCA_036500785.1 Acidobacteriaceae bacterium | reverse complement strand
GTGCGCGGATCGGATCTCGAATGCGCTACGTTCGACAGGTTATCAAAAACGAGGAGCGCCTGTCTGACAGGTGACTGCCGTCCGCCGCATCGGCCGCAGTTCATCATGCTCTACTGGAGAGAGGCGCGAGTGTCCGCCATTCTTTATTCCCGGAGCTCTGTTTGACCACGCTGCACAGCGCAACGAGTCTTAGCACCGCCGAGTTTTTCGCACGGGTCTATGAAGCCGCGCCTCGCATTGCGGTGTTCGACTGCGACGGGACGCTATGGGGCCCCGATTCCGGATCGGCGTTCATGTGGTGGTCGATGGAGACAGGGCTGCTCTCGGCCGAGGCAACGAAGTGGCTGACGGGGCGCTACGACCGGTACAAGCGGGGCGAGGTTTCGGAACTCGCGATCTGCGGAGAGATGGTGCAGGTGTATCGCGGCATCTCTGAAGCGCGGTTGCGTGCAGCGGCCGCTGAGTTCTTCGCGCACCAGATTGAGCCGCATATCTTCCCGGAAATGCTGGAGCTGGCCCGCAGTCTGCAGTCTGCAGGAGTGGAGATCTGGGCGGTGAGCTCGACGTGCGACTGGGTTGTGGAAGAGGGTGTGAAGCGCTTCGGGATTCCGACGGAGCGCGTGCTCGCTGCGTGCGTGGAGTGTGCGAACGGCGTGGCGTCTGATCTATTGCGAGATGTGCCGACGGATCAGGGAAAGGTTGCCTCGCTGGCACGAGTCGGAATTGCGTCGCCGGATGCGGTGTTCGGCAACTCGATCCATGATGCGGCGATGCTTGCGGTGGCGCGGCATGCATTTCCGGTGAACCCGTCGGCGGAGCTTGCGCGGTTCAGCGCGCAGCATGGATGGGCGATCTATTACCCCACTAAAGTGCGTTGAGAGACGTTACGGGAAGACCATCAAGCTGAAATGAAATCCGAATCCAGAGGTGCACCTGCCCGGCCGCGCAGACCGTCTACACTCACATTGAGACGTGAAACGGTCCATTCGCAAACTGCCGTCGCACTCGCCCTCGAACTCCCGGCCACTTCGGTATGTGGTGGCGGGGCTGATTCTTCGCGGGGAGCATCCGCAGCGTGAGGTGTTGATCTGCCAGCGAAGCCCTGACAAGCCGATGGGGCTGAAGTGGGAGTTTCCGGGCGGCAAGGTAGAGGAAGGCGAGAGCCCGGAGCAGGCCCTGGCGCGGGAGCTGCACGAAGAGCTGGCTATCGAGGCGCGGATCGGGCCGGAGATCACAGCAATCCGGCACAATTACCGCAACGGCGGCGCGATTCACATCCAGTTCTTCAGGGTCGAGAGCTTCACGGGCGAGCTCCGCAATATGGTCTTCCAGGAGATGCAGTGGAGCCCTCTGGAGCGACTGCCGGAGTTCGACTTTCTGGCGGCGGACCTGACGTTGATCCGCGAACTTGCGGCAGGCAAGCTGCTCTAGTGTGCCTTGAGAGAGCCGATGAGCATGACCGCAGTGAGAATAGTGGCCAGCGCGGTCAGCGTCCATGCAACGAGATTGTAGGCGGTGCCGTTTCGCTTGGAGCCCATCAGCGACTTCTTGTTGACGAGAATCAACATGAAGACAAGAACGACGGGTAGCAAAACCCCGTTCAGCACCTGCGAGAGCACGGCGAGCTTCGCGGGCGGGCGGTTCGAAAGCAGGATGACGGCCGCGCCGGCGACGAGAAGACCCGTGTAGAGCCAGTAGAAGACGGGAGCCTCGCGGAACTTCTTGCTGAGGCCGCTCTCGAAACCGAGCGCCTCGCAGACGGTATAGGCCGTGGAGAGCGGAAGAATCGACGCGGCGAATATAGACGCGTTAAGCAGGCCGAAGGCGAAGAGCACGGACGCATACTGGCCGCCGAGGGGGCGAAGCGACTGCGCTGCGTCGGCTGCGTCGGAGATGGTGTGGATGTTCCCGACGAAGAGCGTTGCGGCACAGGCGATGACGATAAAGGCCGCGACAATGATGGAGAAGACCGAGCCGAAGACAGCGTCGGTTTGAGCGAACTTCAGCTTGGATTGCGGCGTGCCTTTGTCGACGACGGAGGCCTGGAGATAGAACTGCTGCCAGGGAGCGACGGTGGCGCCGATGAGACCTACAGCGAGGTAGAGGTACTCGTGGTTGCGGAGATCATGCAGGTGCGGAAGGCGCAGCGTGTCTTTGACCGCGGAGCTCCAGTTGGGATGTGCGAGCACGGCGGTGATGATGTAGGCGATGTAAAGGAAGCTGAGGACGACGAAGAGCTTCTCAAGCTTTTTGTAGTCGCCATAAACGACCAGCACCCATACAAGTATGGCGGCTATGGGAACCGAAATCCATTTTGAGATGTGAAAGAGGCCAGCGCTGGAGCTGACACCTGCGAACTCGCTGACGACGTCGCCGAGATTGCAGAGAACGAGGCCGAACATGAGCATGGCGGTGATGCGAAGACCGAACTCCTCGCGGACGAGCTCGCTGAGTCCTTTGCCGGTCACGACGCCCATGCGCGCGGAGATCTCCTGCGCGAACGCCAGCATGATCGCCATGGGGATCATGGTCCACAGAAGCGCGTAGCCGAAGCCTGCGCCCGCGGCGGCGTAGGTGTAGATGCCGCCGGAGTCGTTGTCGACGTTGGCTGTGATGAAGCCGGGGCCAAGCACCGCGAGGATCAGCAGAATGCTTGTGCGCCAGCGCTTCCAGCGATTCATCGGCGGTCCTCCGGCGAAAGGTTTGCTGCGGAGGCCACGCCTTCACGCTGCATAAGTTCATAGAGGCGACGAGCTGGACCTTCGAGGCTCGGGTCGCCCGCTACGCGGACATTCTCTCTGATGTGCGCGGGATCCTTCGAGGACACAAGAAGGATGGTGTCGGGATACAGAACCAGCGCTGCCTTCAGCATAAGCGCAGAGAGATGCTCGCGTCGCGCGAGATCGTGGCCGGTGGCCTCGGACCAGCGGAGGAGGCGCGGTCTGTCGGCGAGGAGATTCGCGTGAACCGTTTGTAAACGGTCGGTCAAGGCGCGGTGATGGATGTGGAAGGCGGGGCCGCGCTGCTCCAATGCATCCAGGATCGACCAATCATGCTGCACGACGCGGCAGTATGCGGGGCGCTCGCGAAGCAACGCGGGGAGTTTGGCGCTGTCACTGCCAACACCGAAGGAGCCGATCATTCCTGCGGCGACTGCACTCTCGAGCAAGCTCTGGAGCGAGTCATCGGTGAGGTCGTCGGCTTCGGCTTCATGCAGGAGCCAGACGTCGATGAAGGTTGTGCGCAGGTTGCGAAGGCTGTTGTCGAGCGAGGTGCGTGCTTCGCGGGAACTGAAGTGGGATTTCTCGGCAGGAGGAGCCACGGCGCCGGCAGCGCGGACGAGGCGGCGCTTCAGTGCGGGGATGCGCTGCACGATAGGGCCGGCGATGCGGCGGGCGGAGCGCAATAGGCCGCCGCGCTTTGGCGGAGCGATGCCGTATTTGGTCGTGAGGGTGATGTCTGGATGACGGCTAACGAGCTCGCCCAGGCAGCTCTCGGCTTCTCCGTAACCGTACATGGGCGCGACATCGAAGTGGCGGATGCCGGCGCCGTAGGCGGCTTCGAGGAGGCGCAGGCTATCGCGGCGGCCGAGCGCCCCCATGATGGAGGAGCAGCCGTAACCGAGCCGTGTTGTCTCGCGCCCGCTGTGCGCGAGCCTGATCTGTTCCACGATGCCTCCGGCTTCCTCGAATAGAGTACCGTTCGACGCTGTGAAGCGTCACAGGCGAGCGACGTGGTCGGCGAGACGGAGCGCAAGCGCGAGGACGGTGTGGGTGGGGTTGGAAAAACCTGAGGTTGGGAAGACCGCGCCGCTGCATACGAATACATTGCGCGTGCCTTGGAGACGAAGGTCCGGTGTCACGACACCTTCACCGGGCGACGCGGCCATGCGCATACCGCCCATGTGGTGGTTACTGTCGTCGCAGCGATCGAGCAAGGCGGGGTCGTTGCTCACGAGTGCGGGATCGAGTTCAAGGTGGGCGACTTCGGCGAGCGAGGACGCCGCAGTTTGCGCGAAGGTGCGGATTGTTTCGAGCTCGAGCGGGGAGATACGCCAGTCGAGGCGGGAGCGCAGGAGGCCGAGCGAGTCGCGTTCCGTTGAGAGGGTGATGGTGCTCTCGCTGTCGGGGCGCTGCTCGCAGTGGACGCGCAGGCGGATGTCCGAATTCGCGGGGTTGTAGATGCGATGCTGGAGAGCGTAGCGCACGGCCTGACGGACGAGCAGCGGAGCGTGCCGTGCGGAGTGGAGGATGTTCGCGGAACTGAGCTCGTTGAATCGGCCGCGAAGGAGATGCTTGGCTGTGGTTTTCGTCGTGGCGAGGGCTTCGTCGATGTCGCTCGAAAAGCTCATCGTTCCGGCGCAGTTGAGGACGCAAGCGCGGCGCTGCTCTTCTGGAGTGAGGCGGAGTTTGGGGTGGTACTTGAATCCGCGCAGAAAGATGTTGTCGAACAGCGAGCCAAAGCGGCGGCGATCGCGAGGGAGGACGCGCGCGGCGTTGGCGTCCACATGGTCCTGGAAGTGACGGCCGAGCAGCCCGGAGCCGTTCCAGGGGAGCTGGCCGGCGCGGGGCTGCAGGAAGAAGCGAACGCACTCGATGGTGCCCATCGCGAAGATGAAATGGTCGGCGTGAATGAGGGTCTCGCTTCCCTGCTGGGTGCGGACGCGGAGAGCGCGGACGGTCTCGTCTTCGAGAACGATGTCGACAGCGTTGGCGTGCAGCCAGATGTGCAGGTTTTCGCTGGTCTCGAGGGTGCGCGCGTGGAGGCGCGCGAAGTTGGGCTCAGGACACCAGCGCGTGAGGTAGGACTGCAGCGCGGGAAATGAGGGCTGAGGGAGATTGAGGGAGCGCCAGACGTCGGTGTCGTTGCGAAGGACACGGCCGAGGCCTTCGAAGTGGAGGGCGCGCTCGTAGAAGGGCTCGAGGTCTGCGTGGGTCAGTGGCCAGCCGCTTGATGGGATCCAGTCCCGGCGGTCGAAGTCTTCGTGGTTGAGCTCGTAGATCTGGCCGCCCCAGCGGTTCGTGGTGCCGCCGTGCGCGCGGAAGCGGCCGGTGTGGATGCCGCGATGGACGTGACCGACGACCTCGCTGCGATAGGGCTCCTGCGCGGCGTCTTCGATGTCGCGGCCTCCTCCTTCGAGAAGCATGACGGTCTTGCCCTGCTTCGTGAGCTCGACCGCAAGGCAGATACCAGCGGCGCCCGCGCCGACGATGCAGACCTGTGGATGGAAATCGGGCGACGGCTTCTCGCGGAGCAGGTCCCGGATCATCGCGCGAGTTCCTGAGCCGCGAGGATAGAGCGCAGGCGAGCCACGATGGCGGCGACCTGCGCGTCATTGTGGTAGCCGCTGCGTTCGGCTCGCAGGCGACCGGCGGCGGCGATGCGCGCACGGGCAGCTTCATCCGGGAGGTAGCGGCGGATCTTCGCAACACACTGGTCTATGCCTTCGAAGAAGACCGCCTCCTCGCCTTCGACGAAGCGTGCGAGGTGGCCGGGGGAGCGCTCGGCGAGCAGAAAACCCTCGCACGCGGCGATCTCGAAGCTCTTGTGCACGAACTCGTCATGATTCGAGTGCGTGAGGAAGCTGAGATTGATTTTGGAACGCCAGATGCCCTCGCGGTATTCGTCGCGGAAGAGCTCGCCCTTGCCGCGATAGAGTGCGGCGGAAGCTTCGGGACCGAGCGCCTTCTTCCAGACGAGGCCCCCAGAGATGACGACCGGAAATCCGAATTCCTTCCAGAGGCGCGTGAGAAATTGGGCGCGGTCGTCGTACGGTGTGCCGATGAAGGAGACGCCGCGGTGGCGGTTGGCGTCGCTCCAGCCGGCGGGCGGCGGGAAGTGGATTGTGGGCTCGTAGGCGGTCTGGATCTTGAGGACGTCGCGCGCGCCGTGCTCGCGGTACTCGACGACGTTCTTGTCACGCTGAACGACGTGGAGATCGAACAGCGGCAGGTCCTTCTTGTACAGGCGCCATCCGGGGTCGCCGCGCACGCCGAAGACGTTGTCGATCATGTAGCTGACACTGACGATGCCCATGCGGCGGAGCTTCTGGAGCGTCTGCGGCTGGAGTGAGAGCAGCTTGTCCGCCCAGAAAATATCCGGGCGCTCGCGTTCGGCTAGCGTGAGGATGTCGCGATTCAGGCGCGCGACCCAGGGGCCAAGCTGTGCGCGATGCACAATTTTTTTCAGCGCGGCGTTCGAAGGCTGGTACTCGTACGCGTTCAGAGGAAGGACGCTGTGTCCCTGGCGCTCGAGCGCCCAGAGTCGATAGAGCGAGGAGTCGTTGGGCGAGAGGCCGGAGGCGTAGAGAATCTTCAGCGGGCGTTCAGCGGACATGCTGCGTTCAACCCTCACGCAATTGCGCGATGACCTGCTCGGCGTGAATGACGCCGGCGACATGGCGCACGGCATTCACGACCGGCAGTGAGCGCAGGTTGTACTTATCGAAGAGCTCAGCGACCTCGCTGTCGCGGGCGTGCAGGCCGCAAGAGACGATGTGCCCCTCGGAGAGCGAAAAGAGTTTGGAATCGGGCTGCGCGAGAAGCAGGCGCGGCAACATGACCACGCCTTCCAGCTTCTTCTCTTCGTTGAGGAGGTAGATCTCAGAGATCGTGTCGGGATCGCCGTCGAACTGACGTAACGCCTCAATCGCCTGGGCAACAGTGCCATCGCGCGGAACGCTGATGAAGTCGGTAGTCATGAGACCCGCGGCAGACTCAGCGGAGAATTCGAGCAGTTCCTCGACGTCCTGCCGCTCCTCGGGCTCCATCTCCTCGAGGATGGCCTCGGACTCTTCTTCGCTAAGCTCGGCGAGGACGTCGGCGGCAGCGCCGGGGTCCATCTCTTCGATGATGTCGGCAGCGCGCTCGGAGTCCATGCGCTGCAGCAGCTCCTTCTGGAGGCGCGGATCGATCTCTTCGAGGGCCTCAGCTGCGGTCTCTTCAGGCAAGCTGGTGAAGATGGCTTCGCGCTCGGCCGGGGCGAGCTCTTCGAGGATGTCGGCGATATCGGAGGGGTGGAGGCGAGCGAGCCGCTCCTGGCCAATCTTCAGGCGGACGCGGCGCGCCGGATCGCGTTCGATGACATCGACGCAGCTCCACGGGATGATCTTCGAAGGGAGCTTGTTGACGATTGTGTCGACGGTAGAGACGGGAAGACCTTTGAGCAGGCGGCGAGCGGCGCCGCGCAGACCGATCTCGACGTCCTGGATGAGCAATTCAGTGCCGTCTCCGGTGGGACCGTCTGTCGTCCAGGCGAGGTTCACGTCGTTTACGCGGACCACTTTGCGGCCGTCCACGTCGATGATCTGCTGGTCGAGCAGGTCACGCTCTAGGAGCAAGGTGTCACTGAGGCTGGGAATATTTTGCGGCTTCGAGTTGGTTCTCAGCCTTTTGTCGGTGGGCCTGGGCGGTTTGAGATCTTCGACGGCCACCAGAGAGCGATGGGATTTCCCGTGCTCGTGCTTCGCCAAAAGCAGACCGGAGACCCGATTGCTGTCCTTGCCAACGTCGACCGCGAGCTCCTGGATTCGCCCGCAGCTGCGCCCCGCGCCATCGACGACCTGCATGCCCATGAGCATGGCGACAGTGGTCGGATTGGTCGCAGGCGCGTGCATGGCTCTTCCCTAACGTAACTCATAGTCGCACAGGCGCAGGGTGGGGTGGCGCGACGAGGAGTTACTTGCTGAAGTCCACCGTTGGGGCCTGATTGTTCTGCGGATTGCCTTTGAAGTACTCATTGCGAACCGGGAATCTGGATCCGGCCCAGAGACTGTTCGGGAACTGCTGGACGTAGGTGTTGTAGTCCTGCAGGGACAAGTTGTACCGGCGGCGCGCGACCGCTATGCGGTTCTCCGAGCCGGCGAGCTCATCCTCGAGCCGCATGAATTGGTCGTTGCCCTTGAGGTTCGGATACTCCTCCTGCAGGCGCAGAAGCGGCGAGATCGCCAGATCCAGGCGCTGGTTGGCGTTGATGCTGCTGGCGCGGTCGGAGGATGCGGCAATCACGGCAGCACGGGCATTCGCGATGTTGGTCAGGACCGTCTCTTCTTCCTTGACATAACCCTTGACGCTGGCGACGAGATTGGGGATCAGGTCGAGGCGGCGCTGCTGCTCGATGTCGACCTGCGAGTAGGCGTTGTTGACCTGCTCGTTGAGCTGCACCATGTGGTTTCTGGAGCTAACGTAACTCCCGGCTCCGAGCAGAACCACCAGGATTACTACTCCCACCGCTATCCATGCACCTTTCATCATTCTTCCTTTCAATGTGTGGCGCGTTTCGTCTTCAGCTTACTTGATCTACCACCCGCCACTGGCGCCGCCACCGCCGGAGCCACCGCCGAATCCGCCGCCGAAGTCATCGTTCCCACCACCACCACCGCCGCCGCCCCAGTTTCCTCCGCCTCGTCCGCCGCCGCCCATCATGTTGCCGAGGATGAACCACGGAAGCCAGCCGCCGCCGCCGCGGCGGCCGCCGCGAAAGAGGAAGAAGAGGATGACGAAAAAGATGACGATGCCGAGCCAATCGTTGCGGCTGCGTTGGGGAGCGGGCTGCGGCACGGGCTGCTGGAACGGCGCAAGAGTGACATGGGCGTCGGCGGCGATGACACCGGCGATCTGCTGCTGGGCTTCGAGCAAGCCGGGGCCATACTCTCCGCGCTGCAGCCATGGAACCATGCCGCGGCCGATGTCGCCCACCTTGGCGTCGTTAAGGATGCCCTCCAGGCCGTAGCCGACCTCGATGCGGCGCTTGCGATCGTTGATCGCGAGGAGCATGAGGACGCCGCGATCGGAACCTTTAGGGCCAACCTTCCATTTATCTTCGAGGTCGGTGGCGAACTGCTCGATGCTCTCGCCGTCGAGGGAGTGTATTGTGACGACCTCGATGGTGGCGTGAGCCTGCTGGTAGACCTCGCGGCTGAGCTGCTCCATCTGCTGCTTCGAATTTGCGTCGATGACGCCGGCGAAGTCCTCGACGTAGCTGGTCGGCGTCGGGAGCTGACTCACCGATTCCGCGCGTGCGTGGGCGCAGACGACAAAGAAGACGGCAACAAAGTAAACAGCGCAGCGCCGGAGAGCTCTCACAGGGCTATCCTACGCTGCGCCAAAAGGCCATATGGACAAGCGGCGACTTTCGATGAGACGAAAGCGGCTGCAGGACCGAATCTCCTGCAGCCGTTCTGAATTGCGAAACCAGGTGCGAAACTACAGCTTCTTCTTGAGGTCGTAGGCCATGTTCTTGTGGGCGGCGACTACGCTCTTGCCCTGCTCAACCGCGACCTTGAACTTGGCGTCCTTGGTGTCCTTCACCTCTTTGGTGAAGGCATCGAGGTCCTTGGTGTGGTCGCTGACCATGTCGTCGATGTACTCCTTGTCGAAGTCATGGCCGGACATACCGCTCAGCTTGTCGTACTCCTTCTGCGCGTCAGGGCTCAGGGCGGTCGGCTCTGCGATTCCCCACGAGTCGGCGAAGGGCTTCATGTTTGCGCCAAGTTTCGTATGGTCCTTGATCATCCGCTGACCGAAGGCTTTGACGGCGGGGTCAGTGGCCTTCTGCTCGGCGAGTTTGCCAAGCTGGATCTCGTCGTAGTTGCCCTGCGAGGCGTCGGTCAGGAACTTCTTGTCGTCGTCGGTAGCCTGGGCTTTGGCGGGAGGGGTGAAAGCGGCCGCCGCGGAACCGATCGTGAGGCAACACATAAAGTACGTGATTTTCTTCATCTTTCGTCTCCTGGACGCGCGTGTGCCGCGCGCCATCAATGACACGAATGTTGAGAGGCCAGGGAGTCGGCTTGGCGTTGCATCGCGCTGCGCAACTGGTGTCGATATGCTGTAGATACCTGGAGAGCTATGCCTACGACAGACGCAACCACCCCGCCGATCGCCGAACGTGAACCGCGCACGACGAAGATTCACTCGACTGAGCTGTACGACGACTACGGCTGGATGCGCGATAAAGACAGCCCGCGCGTGCTGGAGTACCTGAAGGCCGAGAACGCATACACGGCGGCCATGATGAGCGGAACGGAGGAGCTCCAGAAGGAGCTCTACGAGGAGATTCTGTCGCACATCAAGGAGGATGACGTCTCGGTGCCGTACCGCGACGGTGCGTGGGAGTACCTGGTGCGCACGGAAAAGGGACTGCAGTACCCGCGTTACTGCCGGCGGCCGGCTGGCTCGGCGCCGAGCCTCAACTCGACAGAGGTCACGCCCGGTGAGACGGTGATCCTGGACGTGAACCAGCTCGCTGAAGGCCAACCGTTCATGTCGGTCGGCGACAGCAGCGTGAGCCCGGATGCGCGGCTGCTCGCCTACACGACGGACAATACGGGATTCCGGCAGTACACGCTGCACATCAAGGACCTGGAGACTGGAGAGGTGCTCGCCGATACAGCGGAGCGCGTGGGCTCGCTGGCGTGGGCGGCCGATTCAAAGACGCTGCTCTACTCGACCGAAGATGAGCAGACCAAGCGGCAGGACCGGCTGTTTCGGCACCGTGTCGGAGATCAAGTGGGTGCGGATGTGGAGGTGTTTCACGAGCCGGATGAGCGATTCAATCTGGGCGTGGGCAGAACGCGCGACCGCAAGTATCTCCTTATGCAGATCGGCAGCCACACAACGAGCGAAACGTGGTTCGTCCAGAGCGCGACGCCAGAGGAGAAGCTTCGGCTGATCGCTCCGCGCGTCGATGATGAGGAGTACTACGTCGATCATCGCGAGGGATTCTTCTACGTCCGATCGAATCGCGGGGCGGAGCAGTTCAAGCTGATGCGGACTCGGGTGGATGCAACGGCGCGCGAGGATTGGGAGGAGTTGCTGCCGGAACAGAAGGATGCGCCGCTCGAGGATTTTGATCTGTTTCAGCGCTTTCTCGTCGGGAGCTACAGGGAGCGCGGGCTTCCGGTGTTGCGTGTATTTTCGATGGGCAGCGATGGCCGACCGGAGGGTCCGCGCGACATACGCTTCCCTGACCCGGCGTATACGGCGTTCAGCGAGATCAATCGCGACTTCAATGCGACGA
>DASYBN010000004.1:0-6195 GCA_036500785.1 Acidobacteriaceae bacterium | reverse complement strand
CGAAGCGGTTGTTCCATGTGAGGCTCGTGGTGTTCATCCCGAGCGGAGTGAAGAGATCGCGCTGCATCGAGATTTCGATCGGCTCGTGTGTGATGGCTTGCTCGATGACGTACTGCAGCAGCGTAAGACCTTCGCCAGAGTATGCGTAGCGCGTGCCGGGATCGTATTGAACACGCAGCTTTCCGTCCGGCATATCCGCCGGGGCATAGTTGCACAGACTGGATGTGTGCGAGAGCAGCATTCGCGGCGTGATGCGGCGATAGCGGGGATCGGCGGTGAGCAGGGAGGTGTCGTGATAGTAGCCGGTGAGACCGCCGGGCATGTAGTCCGCGATGGGTTTGTCGAGATCGAGGCGGTGCTGTTCGACCAGCGTCATGACCCATGTGGCGAAGACGGCCTTTGTGACCGAAGCGGCCCAGATGTAGGTGTCGGTCGTCATCGGAAGATGATGCTCGACGTCACGCAGGCCGTAGGCGTACTTCCACGTTGTTCTGCCGTTGTGAAGAAACGCGATCTGGGCCCCGGTGACGTGGTCGCGGGCTAACTCGGCGTCTGCGATGGTACCCGCCTGGTTTGCAGGCAGCGTCGTTCCGTCCAGGCGATAGAGCGTCTGCGCCGAAGCCGATACCGCGAGAAGGATTGCGAACGCGGCAGGGGCTGCTCTCATGGCGTGGAGAGGACGCCGCCAATGTTTGGAAAGACCATCCAGTGATTGTTGAGCGGTTCGGCGCCGGCGCGGACATAGAAGGCGCGCGCGTCTGCATTGCGCGGCTGCACGTCGACACAGACCCGGTGCGCGTCGTTCTCAACGAACCACTCCGCCAGATTGCGCAGCAGCTCTGATGCAACGCCCTGGCCGCGGTGATCGGTAGAGACGTTGATCCACTCCAGTTCGCCGTCGCACTTGTACCGGGTGGTGAGATGGCCGGCGATGAAGCCGATAATCTCGTCACTTTGTTCTGCCACAATCGCGACGCGCGCAAGCTGCGCGTGCCGCGGGTGATGTTCTCCGCTGAGGTAAGCGGCGATGCGGTTCTCCCAATCCGGAGCGTTGCCCCAATGCTCGGAGCGCAGCTGTGCCATGGAGGAGACATCTCGAAGTGTTGCGGGACGATACAGGACTTCTTCAGCAGCGAGCGTGGCGTTCATTGACAGACTTTCTTGTCGTTTGTTCCGTGGGCTCTGCGGTTTGCTTCTCTATTTTGCGAACAGTTGGGAGAGATCTGCGAAGGCTTTGAACTCGAGGGCGTTTCCGGCGGGATCAAGGAAGAACATCGTGGACTGCTCCCCAATCTCGCCTTTGAAGCGAGTATAGGGTTCGATGACGAATTTGACACCTGCGTTCCGGACGCGCTGGGCCAAATCTTCCCAGTCAGTCTGGGTGAGGACGACCCCGAAGTGCGGGACGGGCACGTCATGGCCGTCAACGGGATTGCTGTGGGCCCGCGAGCCGGCCGGTTTGGGCTTGTGATGGGCGACGATCTGGTGGCCGAAGAGGTCGAAGTCGATCCACTGGTCGGAGCTGCGGCCTTCCGGGCAGCCCAGAACGGTGCCGTAGAAATGTCGTGCAGCCGCCAGGTCGTCGACCGGGAAGGCAATGTGGAAGGGACGGAGCGAGGCCATGTCACAGACAGGGTAACGCACTCCGGGAGCCGCGGTTTGGCACAGCCGGCCGCTCGGCGGGATGGCCGATAAGCGCAATAGCCACTACGACCTGCGGTTGGGTTGCCAAAGCCATGGGGAACGTCGTGACAGGTTTGTGGGATTTCATCCTGGGTTCCCCCTGATGTCTGATCGAGCAGGAATGAGAGCCGCCTGCAAGTCGCGGCTGTCACCACCGCCAGGAGACCCCTTTGGCCCATCAAGTGATCCTTGCCGACAACCAGGCGATCTTCCGCGCCGGCGTTGCCCGCGTGCTCAGCCAGGAACGGAACCTGCAAGTCGTCGCGCAGTGCCCGGATTTTGAACGACTCAAGGAGGCGATTGGAACCCTTCGCAAGTCAATTGTGATCTATCCGTCGAGCCTTGCGCCGGATATGAACGAGCTGCTGGACTGGATTGAGCAAGCCGGCAGCCGCTCGGTCGTCATCCTGGAGCACGGAGCCACGCTCGACGATCAGTATGTGGCCCGTGTCGAGGGAACGGTACTCCGCTCGGTCGCGGCTCCGCAGCTGGTGGATTGCCTGCTGCGCGTCGCCGCAGGCCAGCGCAGCGTGCAGCGCGCGAACCTCAAGACCATGCCATCTCCGGACCGGGTGGGCGCGAACGTGCTCGAACGCCTCACGCCGAAGGAACTGCAGATCGTCGCGCTGATCGCGGAAGGCTCGAAGAACAAAGAGATCGCGTTGCAGCTCGGCACGAAGGAACAGGTGGTGAAGAACTACCTGCGCAGCATCTACGACAAGACCGGTGTAAGCGATCGCCTGGAGCTTGCGCTGTTCACGATCCACCACAGAACGCTGGCCGAGGCGGCCGAGCGCGTGCGCGAGAAGCTGGTGCGCAGCGCCTAAATAGCGAGTCAGCACCGTCAGCGAGACAACAAACAAAATAGACGTTCAGGAAGCGCAGCGCATGGTGGTTAGAGCCCCATGCGCTGTTCCTGTTCTTCGGCAGCTTCGGAGACAAAGCTCTTCTTTTCGGCGATCGACTTCGCTTGCGTGAAGAGCAGAAGGTAGTCGGGTCCGCCGGCCTTGGAGTCGGTTCCGCTCATGTTGAAGCCGCCGAAAGGATGCGCACCGACCATCGCTCCCGTGCACTTGCGATTGAGGTAGAGGTTGCCGACGTGGAACTCGCGGGTCGCGCGGTTCAGCTTCTCGCGATCTGCCGAGTAGATTGCGCCGGTGAGACCGTACTCGGTGTCGTTGGCGATAGCGAGCGCGTCGTCGAAGTCGTTGGCCTTGATGACGGCGAGGACAGGGCCGAAGATCTCCTCCTGCGCGACGCGCGCGGCGGGAGCGACGTTGGTGAAGACCGTCGGCTGCACGAAGAAGCCGTTGCCGTCATTGACTGCGGGCGCGCCGCCGGTGAGTAGTTTGCCCTCCTGCTGGCCCACTGCGATGTAGTTCAGCACACGGTCGTAGGCGGCCTTGTTGATGACCGGGCCGGCATAGGCGTTGTCAGCGGGGTCGCCGATCTTGAGCTGTTCGACGCGGTCGCGAAGGCGCTCGGTGAAGGGCTCGTAGATGGAGCTCTCGACGATAGCGCGCGAGCAGGCGGAACACTTCTGGCCGTTGAAGCCGAAGGCTGAGGCGACGACGCCCTCGACGGCGGAGTCGATGTCGGCGTCGGCCGAGACGATGATCGCGTCCTTGCCACCCATTTCGAGGATGGTGCGCTTGATGAAGCGCTGTCCGGGCTGTGTGCGAGCGGCGCGCTCGTGGATCTCGAGGCCGACCTTTTTGGAGCCTGTGAAGGCGATGAAGTGGACCTGGGGACTCTCCACCAGGAGGCGCCCGGGTACGGGGCCGCCCTGGAGGAGGTTGACGACGCCATCGGGCAGGCCGGCCTCGGTGAGGAGGGCCACAAAGCGGGCGGCGATGGTCGGGGCCTCGGGCGAGGGCTTGAGGCAGACCGTGTTGCCAGTCACGATGGATGCCGCGGTCATGCCGGCCATGATGGCGAAGGGGAAGTTCCACGGCGGAATGACGGCGCCGACGCCGAGTGGGACGTAGCGGAGGAGATTGCGTTCGCCGGGATACTGGATGGGCGTGGTGGCGGCGTCGAGCTGCAGGGCCTGACGGGCGTAGAACTCGAGGAAGTCGATGCACTCGCCGACGTCGGCGTCGGCCTCGGCCCAGTTCTTGCCGACCTCGAAGGTGAGCCAGGCGCAGAGGTCGAGATGACGCTCACGGATGAGCTGCGCGGTGCGGAGGAGGATCTCGACGCGGTAGGCAGCGGGACCCTGCGACCACGCGGGGAAGGCTGCGGATGCCGCGGCGATGGCGGTTTGGACCTCCGAGGCGCCCGCGGCGTAGTGGGTTCCGATGACCTCGCTGGGGCGAGCGGGGTTGGTGGAGCTGAAGCGTTCGCCAGTCTGGAAGTGGTGGCCCCCGATGACGAGATCCCAGGTGCGGCCGAGCTCGGAGCGAACGCGCGCGAGCGCGTCGAGCATGGCGCGGTGGTTGTCGGGGGCGGAGAAGTCGGTAAAAGGCTCGTTGCGGAAGGGCGCAAGATTCGGCAGTGCATTCATTAGGGCGGTCTCTCGGGTACAGGTCCGAGGATTAGAGTAACGGAGCCGCGCTCTGGATACCCCTCGCGTTCACTTTTTGCAGACTTTGCGGCGCGCTGCGGCCAAAATTCCGAACAGGCCGGAGCCGAGGAGGGCGAGGCTCGAGGGCTCGGGCACCGGCGGGACGGTCGACGGAGTTCCGGTCACGTCGAACGCGCCGATGTCGTTGGCGAAGTTGGTTGCGGCGGTCCACGGCCCGGTCGCGCTGCCGAGACCGTTGTAGTACCAGGTGCCGTCGGTGTCGTAGCTCCACAGCCAGCCGGTGGTGTTGGTCGGGTCGGTGGCCTGGTCGACGATCCAGTAGGTTGACCCCGCGTCCAGGGTTCCGCAGGAGCCGGAGCAGGTGAAGTCGACCACGTCCGGGGTCGCGGGGTAGTGGGAGTAGCTGCCGGTCGACGTGAGAGTCGCGAGGATTGTGCCGGGGGTGTTGAGGGAGGAGTTCGACTCAATGTAGACAGTTAGCGGCGTGGCGGCTGTGCCCGCAACGAGCGTAAGGGGCAAGGCGGCGCCGGTGACCGTGGCGGTCGCGGTCGGGGAGAAGGCGAAGGCGTTGACCTCGTTCCCGGAGGAGGAGTTGCCGGTGTCGAACCAACTGCTGCCCTGATAGCTCTGGTTTTGCCCGAAGTTGGAGAAGATGACCTCGTCGGCGCGCATTGCGGCGGGTGCGAGGATGACCAGGGCCAGGGCCGCGGCTGGGAGCAGAGGGAGGATTCGGACACGCATGAGAGAGCTCTCCTGTACTGAGTAGGAGGGCGAAATGGCGGGCCGGGGATGTATAGGGAATGTCGTTCTGGGACGAGGTTTACTTTGATTTCACGGTGAGGGCCGACGGTCGGAGGGTGCCAATGCGGCCGTGCGGGCCGACGACGTAGGGGAGTGAGAGGGCGTTCCAGTGCTGGTCGGCGTCGGGGGTGTCGTTGAAGGCGGGGTCAGGGTGCAGGGCGCGCCAGTTGCGGCCGTCGTCGGTGGAGATGTCGGTGCCGTTGGGGCCGACGGTGATCCAGGTTTTTGTGGGGGCGTCGTAAGCGACGGCGGAGCGGTAGCCGTGGGGCGGGGTGCCGGCGGCGGTCCAGTGTTGACCGCCGTTTTTGCTCCGGGCGGCTGTTCCGTTGCTTGAGTTCGGCTGTTGGTAATCTCCCCCAACTGCGACAAGAAGTTGATGCGAACGATTGGTGAGTAGCGTTTGTTGTCCGCTGCTTGCAACGGAGAATGCTCCGGCACTGACTCCTTTTGCGAGCGGGATGCGCGATTTGAATGACGAGAAGGTTGGAAAGCCGCCGATCCCGTGATCACTCCACGTGGCGCTGACGCAGAAGGCACCCATGGGGCCACCAGTTACAAACGTGATGCCTGAGGTCGGGTCGCCTTCGACGTTAGAGTTGCTTGCGGCAAAGAGGCCCTCGCCGTTATACGGCGTGATGTCGAACTTGAACTCGTGTAAGGAGGAGTGCTCGCCAAAGCGAGTCCATTGTTCAAGGTTGCCGTCGGTTGAGGCATAGATTACGAATCGACCTGCCACGGGATCACCGACCAAGAAGCCGACGTGGTGATCCGGGTCGCGCGCTACCGCGCGCGATACCCCACCCTTCGACTGCGTCGAAGGATGGGCCACCCGGTTTGATGGGGGTTCGAACTTGAGGGCGTCCCAGAAGCCGTCTTTGTCGGGGTTGGTGAAGAGGAGGTGCCAGGTTTGGCAGCCGTCGGTGGTTTTGTAGAGGCGGGATTGGTCTCCCTTGCCGGAGGACATGGCGATGGCGGTGTTGTTGTCAGAAGCCTGGATGGCGCGGAAGTCGAGGTGCTCGCCGCCGGGCGGTTTGGCGCAGAGCTGCCAGACGAAGCCGGCGTCCTCGGTGCGGAGGATGGTGCCGTCAGACCCGGAGGCCCAGGCGACTCCGCCGCCGACGTTGTCGATGCCACGGAGATCTGCGGTCGTATGAGCGTCATGAAGCGTCCACTGGGCGTGGGCG
>DASYBN010000003.1:0-7525 GCA_036500785.1 Acidobacteriaceae bacterium | reverse complement strand
CAGGTGCCAATCGACCAGAGCTCCGCGCGCGCCGGCGTTGCCAGCCTGATGCGCGGCGTGAAGACGCTCGAGGCGGGACTTCCGCTCGTTCTGTTCCCCGAGGGCGGCCGCTCGGCCAGCGGCGAGCTGCAGGCGATGGTCGCCGGTGCGGCCTGGATGGCCATCAAAGCGCAGGTCCCGCTGGTCCCGCTGACGCTCGTCGGCACCTACGAGCTGCTGCCCATCCATACCTATGCACTACGCCCGCGGCCACTCAAGCTGATCGTCGGGGATCCGCTGCCTACCACCGGCCTGACCACCCGCGACGCCGAGGCGCTCACCGCGCGGCTCCGCAACATCATTCACGACACCTATGTTGCAAACCACGGCTAGCAACTTCGCACAGTCCAGCCCACTACAATCACCTCTGTGATCGCCCACCTGCGCGGAACCATCTTCTCGAAGTCTCCGAACTCCGTCATCCTCGACTGCAACGGCGTAGGCTACGAGCTCGCGATCTCCGTCGCCACCTTCACCGATCTCGGCAACGAGGGCGCCGAAGCGAAACTCTATGTGCACACCCACGTCCGCGAGGACGCGCTCGCGCTCTTCGGCTTCTCCGAGCTTGCCGAGAAGCGCCTCTTCGAGAAGCTCCTCACCATCTCCGGCATCGGCCCCAAGCTCGCGATCACGGTGCTCAGCGGCATCTCCGCTGAACGCCTCGTAGGCGCCATCCGCGCCGGCGACCACGCCACGCTCACAAAGATTCCCGGCATCGGTAAGAAGACCGCTGAGCGCGTCGTGCTTGAGCTCAAGGACAAGCTCGACGATATGACCGGCGTCGCACCCGCGCAGCCCGCAGCGCCATCGCTCGGCGCCGTCGCCGACGACGTGCTCTCCGCGCTGATCAACCTCGGCTATCCGCGGCCCGTCGCCCAGAAGGCCGTCGAGTCTGCCGCTAAAGATCCCGCCGTTGCTACTGACTTTGAGCGCCTCTTCCGCGCGTCGATGTCCGCCGTCCGCTGAGCCGCTCAAAGCTCGTCGATCGCGCCAGGGTCTGGATCCCTACGCTCTGCGGCGATAGCGCACGCTGAATTCATATCCCGGATTCGGCGGATACATCTCGGCCACAGCCTTCAGCCGGGCCGCCAAGGCCGCTGGCGCCAGCAGCGGATACTCGCGCTCGCGCAACTCCGAGTAATCGAAGTCCAGGGCCAGAGACAGCAGATAGATCGCCAGCGCGTCGGAGAAGGCCGACTCGAGAAACACTCGCCGTTCTTTCTCATCCAAAACCTGGGGTGCACCGGGCGCCTGCGCTGGCTCTGCACTTGCCTCGATCGAAAACGGCCGAGCCTTCGCCGTGTAGCTCTGGGTCCGCCGCGCCCTGGGCTCGTCCGGCTGAGCACTCGCTTCACGGCCAAACGCCAGGTTGCGCGACTCCCAGGCATCGAGGCTGGTCTCGCCGCGCACGCCGTCCAGCGCCTGCTGCCACACCAGCTCCGCAAACTTCTCCGGCACGCCCGCGGCATCCACAAAGGCATGCGCGACGTTGATGAAGAACTCGAAGCTCAGCGCGAAGCGGTCGCCCATCAGCCGCGTCGAAATGAACACCCCGCGATGCCCGCTGCCGAGCTCGACGTTGCGGTGGCAGATTGCCGACTCGCCCAACTCGTCGCTCCAGGCGCGCGCCACCATGGCCTGTTCGGGCGACTGCGAGACCTTCTTCGCAAACCCGTCCAGCTCGCCCGGCTCACCGGATTCAGCGGTCTCGCGGAGCGCCAGCGGCACAAAGTAGTAGGTATTCGCTCCCAAGGCGGAGCCAATCCCGGCCGGCACCGCCTCGAGCATCCGGTCAAGATCCGGCGCCGGCACCCCTGTCTCGCCAAACGTGGCAAAACGCACGCCATTCGGTGACTGATGCACCTCGGCCTCGCGCGCCACCTGCGCGGCGCGCACGACCTCCTCGCGCCGGGGCGCCCTCGGGTCCAGCGCCACACCGCTCATCTGCACGCCCTGCAGGCCATCTGCCATCAGGTTTATTCTACTTGAGATGGAAAGCGTCCATGATCTCGCCCGCGCCCGCCGCGAAGGCGTCCTTTTCGGCATCCCGCTGGGCGATCTCGGCTGGTTCTCCTCGCTCCTGATGGGTTTGGCGACGGGCTTCGCTGCGTTTTTCGCGACAACCTTCCTCAGCATCATGGCGCTGCTCTTCTATCGTGTCGCCAGCGGCCACAACCCGGACTTCGCCATCGCCTACCGCGACATCGGCTTCCCTATCGGGGTCGTTGTGCTCGCTCTCGCGCTCAGCTATCTCGGTGTTCTCTACGTCCGGCGCATGCGCCGCCGCCACGCGCAGCCCAGCTAAGCTACCCGCATCGATGATCGACATCCGTGACGAACGGCAAGCCGACTGGACGGCCGTTCGCCGTCTCGTCTCTTCTGCGTTCGGGCGATCCGATGAGGCTGACCTCGTAGAAAAGTTGCGAGCGGCCGGCGATGCCGTCGTTTCGCTGGTCGCCGAGGAAGACGGCCAGATCGTCGGCCACATTCTGTTGTCGAGGATGGACGCGCCATTCTCCGCGCTGGCGCTTGCGCCTGTGTCTGTCACGCCCGCGAGACAGCGAAGCGGGATTGGATCAGCGCTGGTTGCCGCCGGCATTGCCCGTGCGCGCAACGAAGGCTGGGCCGCTGTCTTTGTCCTTGGTGAGCCGGAGTTCTACGCGCGCTTTGGTTTCGACCAGGAGGCTGCCGCCGGGTTCACGTCACCGTACGCCGGTCCTTACCTCATGATGCTGAGGCTCTCTGCGTCCCTTACCGCGACAACCGGCGAGCTGCGCCACGCGCCTGCGTTCTCCGCTCTCGGATAGTTTTCTCGAAGCGACCTCTGAGCGCGCGAGGCTGAGGAGGGATCATACAGGCGACATCAAATGATCAAATAACGTTTGGATCAAGCTGCGTGTGGTCCTCTGCGAAAGCTCCGCCCCAAGGATCTTCTGCGTGACCGCCAGGCCCTGAGAAAGGTTGTGCATGACCATGATGAACTCGTCCGGCCTTAGTCGCGATATGACCTCGGACGATTTCAAAAGATCCTTTACCAGCTCTTCACCATCGTGAATCTGCAGACGGTGCATCTCCACAAACACCTTCCGGATGCGCTCGCTCCGAAGGGCCCCGGCCTCGAACTCAGCCCGAAGCACAATCCAGTCGCGATTCGTAATCATATCGGCGATCGTGTCGCGCATCTTTCTCAAGCGCTTCCTGTTCGAAGGCTCGTCCCTGAGAATGGATCGAAATATATTTGATCGCGATGCCTGCTCCTCACGGATGACCGCGAGAAACAGGTCCTCTTTGCCGTCGAAGTTGGCATAGAGTGCGCCCCTGGAATACCCGGCATCCTCAGCAATCTTCTCCGCCACGGCACCGCCCAGCCCGTGACGCAAAAAATGCTTGCGTCCCACGGCGATCAGCCTCGCACGCGTCTGCGCCTGGCTCTCCTCGCGCGTGAGTCTCTTCCTTGGTCTTGCGATGGCTTCTGCCACGTGAGGATCCCCGGCCACATCAAGCCCACATCCAATGAACGCTCTGCATTCGGATACGCGGCTGGCTGATCTTACCGGAGCATGGCCCCTGCTTGCCACCATCGGCGATGGCTAAAAGTGCTGGAGCGTGCGGACGATGAAAGTTACCGCTCCGGCCGTCAACATTAAGATCCCCAGAACTACATACACGAGATAGACCATGGGAATGTCATTAGGGTCGTCTCTCATCTTTGTTTCCTTTCTGCGCGCGATCATGACTGCTCCATCCGCGGCGCACCAAAACCAATCCCACAAAAACGCACAGCAGTGCTGTGACCCGCAAGGTCGGCACATACGCCGATCCCAGCCAGGCGACGGACGCAGAGAGCGGTCCCTCGACGCGTCGCGCGAAGACTCCAAGAACTCCGCACACAACACAAAACACACCAAGCACAAAAAAAGTCCACTGTCCGATAACGGCCGCCCATGCAGGCTTGGCGTCGCTCAGTGGATTCTCTCCACTCTCGACCTTTTGCCTCGCGTTCCATGGCTGGCCGTGGGTGCGGCCCGAGAATCCGGTGGGACTGTGATCGGCGTCCTCACGGCCCCTGCTCATGGCCTCCGAATGCGTCATCAGCCTATAGCCTGTGTGTCCGGAAGCCATTGCGCCCGCCTTCAATCAACCCCAACTACAAATACGATACGCTTTCAAATACCATCTGTCTTTGATATTCTTTGTGAGGATGTAGGGAGATTGTGCATGGTCTCCCACATCACGGGTAGAACAGGGGCATTGGATGACGGCAACGGCCGAAAGTATGCAATGAAAACCCAAGTCCAATGCATGGCTCATCGCCGCGATGGTCGCCCTGGCGGCGTTTATGGAGGGTCTCGACACCTCCATCGCCAACGTGGCGCTTCCGCACTCGCCGGCGGCCTCGGCGTCGGCACCATCAGCTAGCGCAATACCGGCGGCACCGACCACCTCAGCTTCGACGCTGTTGGATTACCCGGGCTTTCAGTTCATCCAGGACCCGATGGACTACGAGACGCGCACGCATCATTCCGACATGGACACCTACGACCGCCTCCACGAGGCCGACCTTGAGCAGGCGGCCATCGTCGAAGCAATCTTCCTCTGGAACACCAGCCAGCGCGATGCGATGATGCCGCGCAAGCCGTTCCCACACCCGGAGCGCGAGCACGATGTCTCCGCCCCCATCGCCAACATCTACCCCAATGCGCAGGTTCCGCCGCCGGACAGCGGCAAGCCCGCGACCCCGCCCGCACCACAGCACTAACTGCAACTCAGAGACAACGAACGGCGGAGAGCAATCTCCGCCGTTACGGTTTTCAGCCTGGAACTGCCTGAAATCAAAGCTCAACGCCCTACTGCAGTGGGTGTGGTGTGATTGGGTGAGCCGTTGTCGGCACATCCATGCCCACCACCTCGACAGATGCATGACTCATCCATAGTCTGCCGCTCGAAACCACCAATTCCCCGAAGGCGATCCTCGTCGCCTCGGGTGGGACATCCAAAACCACCTGATAGGTATGCCATGGCGTCGTACCTTTAATTGGGCGACTCTGCATATTGTCGAACGCGACGACGTTGGCTCCTTCATCGACGCGCATCCAGAGTCCGGCCCACTCGGCAACGTCATCGGACCGCACCAAGGCGCTAAAGCGTACACGCTTCCCTCTGTACTCATCGCCGGGTACTGACTTCATCAGCGTACCGAATCCCGCACCTGATGAACCTGGTGTCGAGAACAGGAATGCAACGCCGTTTGCATCTGCGCCCGTGCGGTAGTTTTCCGGATGATCGCCCGCGAGATGCCATCCTGCAGGCACGCCATCTGTGGCTGCGACGCACGGAACCATCGACGCACTGAGAAGCGTAAGAAGTAATAAGGGACGACGCATCGGCAAACCTCCCCTGGCTGCGAGAGCATTCTCCTCGTTACCGTCGGCCAACGCAACCGCAAAACACAGAGCCCCGCGGCCGCCCTCCTCGTACGGGATGCAGCCCTGCTACGCCCGTACGCTAAACTCATTCTCACCGTCCCACGAGCGCCCCCCTGCATGAACGCTACGCCACATCCCGGCACCGGCTTCCGCGCCTGGTATAAGCGCCGGAGCCGCATCGGCCGTCTCAGCTTCGTCCTCACCTGCATCATTCTCTCGATGTTGGTCCTCGGCCGCCTGTCCCATGTCGCCGAGGTGATCATTGCCATTCCCGTCATCATCCTTTGCGTCGTCATCCTGTCGCCGTTGCTCATCATCCTGCTCTATCGCTGGATTACGCGACGCCTGCTCTGGAAGGTGCGCAACCGGCTCATCATCACCTACGCGCTGATGAGCCTCGCGCCCGTCGTCCTCTGCCTCACGCTTTTTGCCATTGCCTCCTACATCTTCGGGGGCCAGTACGCCACCAACACCGAGCTCACGCTGCTCGACCGCTCGTCGTCTGAGGTCGCCGACGAGACCGCCAGCGTCGTTCCCATCTCCTTTCCTGGCAAAGGCCGCAATCCTGAAATCCAATACAGGCCTTCGTCCGGAAACAATCTCCCCATCTCCTTTGCTCTCGTCAAAGCCGGGGCCTTCCAGCCGCTGACCGCACCGATACCCGGCGCGTCGGCAAATCCATTCGTCGGCCAGCCCGTGCCCACCTGGCTTTATTCCGGCTTCCGCGGCCTCGTCCTCTTCAACGGCCAGCTGTACCTCGTCGCCTACACCAACCTCACTGAGGCCGGCCACACCCTCACTGTCTTCGGCGACGAACCCTTCAATACCGATGCGCTGGGCAATATCGCCCAGGATCTTGGCCACGTGATCCTTTCGCCCGGTTTCAGCCTCGCGGTTAACGACAAGGGCGACGATATCTCCAAGGACACAGCCCAGGATGAACAGGAGCGGAACTTCTCGCGACTCGACGCCGGCACCCTTCCGCCGCGCGCCCATCTCATCGATCCGCCTGTCGTCTTCAGCGCTCCGACCAGCGTCCTGTCGTGGCAGACCGGGAAGGACCTGCACGGGATCGTCACGGTCTTCTCGCGCCCATCGGTCCTCTACACACGCCTGTTCGCCAGCACCAACGGACTCGGCACCATCGTTCGCATCATTCTCGTTTGCCTCGCCATCTTCTTCGCGATGCTGGAGCTCTTCGCGCTGCTCATGGCCGCGGGCCTCAGCCGCACCATCACGCGCTCGGTGTCCGAGCTGTACCTCGGCACCCGCGAGATCGACCGCGGCAACTTCGCTCACCGGATCGTTATCAAGCGCAAGGACCAGCTCGGCGCGCTCGCCAACTCCTTCAACCGCATGACCACCTCCATCGTCGATCTCATGGTGCAGCAGCGCGAGAAAGAGCGTCTGCTCTCGGAGCTCTCCATCGCCCGTGAGGTCCAGGCCAATCTCTTCCCGCACTCACCTGTCTCGCTTCCCGGCTTTGAAATTCACGCCGTCTGCCAGCCCGCGCGCACCGTCTCCGGCGACTACTTCGACTTCATCTTCGGCCGCCACGGCAACGACCTGTTCGTCGCCCTCGGCGACATCAGCGGCAAGGGCATCTCCGCCGCGCTGCTCATGGCTTCGCTGCACTCCGCCGTGCGCGCCTTCGGCCTCAGCTCCAGCAACGGCACCGCCTCGGCCGAACCGTCCCACTCGCCCGCATTTCTGCTCGAGCTTCTCAACCGGCACATCTACGCCAGCACGCCAGTCGAAAAGTACGCGACCCTCTTTCTCGCCTACTACGACACGGCCTCGCGCAAACTCACCTACTCCAACGGCGGCCATCTCGCGCCGATGGTTCTCTGCGGCGACGGCACGGTGAAACACCTCGACTGCGGCGGCCCTCCTGTCGGCCTCCTGAACGGCGTCAGCTATCAGCAGGACACCATCCAGCTCACCTCCGGTGACCTCCTGCTCGCGTTCTCCGATGGCCTCACCGAGCCCGAACAGAACGACGAGCAGTTCGGCGAAGAGCGGCTCTTCGACTACGTCCTGAAGCACCGCAGCGAGCCGCT
>DASYBN010000002.1:0-8812 GCA_036500785.1 Acidobacteriaceae bacterium | reverse complement strand
CCGCCGCCCGCAACCCGCCCTCGCCCGACTGGCTCACACTCGACCTCGCCACCCTCACCGAATCCCGCGCTGAGGATATTGCCGACCTCATCACCCAGTACCGCCTCACCGCCATCATCTGCTCCGCCGGCGCCACCGACGTCGAGCGCTGCGAGTCCGACCACGCCTGGGCCGACGCCGCCAACCACCTCGGCCCGCTCGCCCTCGCTCGCGCCGCCGCCCACGCCCGCATCCCCTTCGTGTTCTACTCCACCGACTACGTCTTCCCCGGCACCGCCGCCAACCCCGGCCCCTACCGCGAGTCCGCCCCCACCGACGCGCTCTCTTACTACGGCCGCTCCAAACTCGAAGGCGAACGCGCCATCCTCGACGCCAACCCCTCTGCCCTCGTCCTCAGCACCACCACCGTCTATGGCCCCGACCCCCAGGGCAAAAACTTCCTCTACACCCTCCGCCGCCTGCTCTCCTCCGGCCAGACCATGCGCGTGCCCACCGACCAGCTCGCCACGCCCACCTACAACGAGGACCTCGCCGCAGCGACAATCGCGCTTCTGCGCGGCGGCCACTCCGGTCTTTTCCATGCCGCCGGTCCCGAGATGCTCGCGCGCGTCGACTTCGCCCGCCGGGCCTGCCGTCTGCTCTCGCTCGACGAGTCGCTGCTCATCCCGCTCACCACGCCCGAGCTCAACCAGCGCGCCGCTCGTCCGCTCCTCGGCGGTCTCGACGCAACGAAGCTCAACGCTACGCTCGGCCGCCACTTCTTCCGCACACCCGAGCAGGGCATCCTCGATTGGCAGGCTGCAACCGAAACCGCCGCTCGCGTATCCTGAACTCGCCCTATGCTCGACATCGTCCGCCGCCAGCTGCAGCAGTCGCTCGACACGCTCTCCAAGGTTCTCGGTGACGAGTCCATCCACAAGTCTCTCCTCGAGGCTGCGCGTGTTACCGCCGAAGCCATGCACAACGGCCGCAAGCTCCTCGTCTGCGGCAACGGCGGCTCCGCGGCCGACGCGCAACATCTCGTCGCCGAGCTCGTCGTTCGCCTCACCGTCGACCGCCCCGCCCTTCGCGCCATCGCGCTCACCACCGACAGCTCCATCTTCACCGCCATCGGAAACGACTACGGCTTCGAGCACCTCTTCGCGCGGCAGGTCGAAGCGCTCGGTGTCGAGGGTGACGTGCTGCTCGCCATCTCCACTTCCGGCAACTCGCCGAACTGCCTTCGCGTGCTCGAGCGCGCCCGCGAGCTCGGCCTCACTACGATCGCGTTCACCGGCAACGGCGGCGGAAAGATGGCTGCGCTCGCCGACATCAACGTCATCGTTCCCTGCATGGTCACGATGAACATCCAGGAGTCACAGCTCGCGCTCGAGCACATCCTCTGCATGCTCATCGAACGCTGCTACTTCGGCCCGGACTTCGGACAGTAGAACCTCGATTCCTGATCAAGAACGAGATCCCCGTCAAGGTCGATATGACCTGGCAGCCTCAATAATTACTTCGCGCTCGCCACGGCCATGGGTGTCGCCGATCCGATAGGAACCAGCCGCACGACCTGGTCCGCAGAGAGCAGCAGCACCTTTCTGCCACCGTCAACAAATCCTGCAAACCGCAGAGGACTGCCCAAGTTCAGATGGGTAAGCTCCTTGCCTTCGGCGTCATACACAGTCGCCTCATCCTCGCGGTTCGTCAGGCACACGCGGCCCGTGGCGGTATCCTCGCCCACGACCGTTCCGAATACCTGCCGAAGCTGCCGCCCATCCTTCAGCGAGTACACCTGCGTCCTGTGGTCCTCGGCCGTCGCGTACAGCAGATCCCGGACCCGATTCAATCCGTTCGTGCCGACGTATGCTCTTGAAACCTCCACGACCACACTGGCCAGCGTCTTCCCGGTCGCCACATCCACAGCTTCGATCAGCCGTGCGTCGTCTTTCTTCTTCACCGCGGCGGCCTCGTTGGCTAGGGCAGGGTCGGTTTTCAGCTGGGCTTTCGCATAACTTGAGTTCAGATGAAAGCTGAACAGCAGATCGTTCCATCCATAGCTGGCCGTGTAGTACGGCTTTCCCTCGCTGAAGCTCCGTCGCCACAGCTCTGACCCATCGCTCGCCCGATGCACAACAAGCTCCTCTGCGTGCTTGCCCGCGTCCTTCCACTCGGAAAGCATCCCGTATTCGACATTCATGTCGCCCAGTGGGTAGCTGACCTTGCCGGCGTGCATGGTCTTCATTGAAGCATCCAGCAGTTCCGCGTCCTGTTTGTCGCGCTTGGGAAACTCCATCATCAGGTCGTCTCCATTCCACGCAGCGTGAAATCCGCGAAGGTACAGGATCCGCTGGCCTGTCCTGAGGTTCCAAAGGCCTCCGCGGGTACGCGTCGACATCGCCAGGTATCGCCCGTCAGGCGACAGCGCCACTGAGTACAACCGCGCCAGTTGACTTTCCGGCGGCTGAACCGTGGCGATTGCCTTCACCTTGCCGCCATCGATCTTGCCCACCACGATTTGTCCCTCCCTGTTCTCCGCCGCCATCATCCCGCCCCACACATCGAGCGCTTCACCCTCCGAGCCGAACATCACCTCGCCGGCATCCACATTGCTCAGCGATACCTGAAAGTCCTTGAATCCGTCCGACAACACATACGAGCTGCCATCCAACGCGGAGACTGTCTCCAGCTTCGCAAATGGAAGCGAAACCTTCTTCAACTTCCTTCCGTCGGGAAAGCTATAGACGCCCGAGTCCTTGGGGTTCGCGGCATTCACGCCCGCCACGCGGTCATCTCCCAGGAACGCATACGCCCCTGTTACTTCGGCGACGAGCGACCTGCCAATCTTTATCTGTGTGCGCGTACGTAGATCAAACGCGAGCTTGCTGTCCGCTGGTCCGATCAGAAGGTAATTCCCGTCGGCCGAGAAACTCGAAGGCACACGATCACCTGTCTCCTCGCTACCCCCGGTCAGGTAGATCAGCCACGCGAAAAAGAGATTCGGCGGGAAGAAGTTCTTCTTCTCAAAGACCACGTTGCCGCTGTCCGAATCGAGCAGCGACAGATCCATCCAATAGGTCTCCGCGTTCAAGGAGAGGCAGATCAAGGTCCGGCCGTCCGGCGAGAGCTTCGTCTGGATACAGGGGTTCCTTGCGAGCGGCTCGTGGACCTGCATCATCTTGCGGTTCTCGATGCTCCATTCTTCCGTGTGCAGCCCTTGCGTCGTAAACACAACGCGCTTTGAATCCGGGCTGAACTGCGCCGCCAGCGCATTCGGCGCATCGATTTTGAACTCCACGTTGAGCGGATCGCGTTTCATTACAAAGACCGTCGACTCATCCTGAGCGAGGAGTTCGGTTCCATCGGGGCTGAAATGGAGGCGGTCGAGGTCCATGCGCAGCGGCGGCGTCAGCGGAATCTCCTGCGCCCCGTCGATGTGCGCCGCCTCCACGGCGTGGTTCTCCATCACCCGCTGATGCCATGCCGCGAAACCTGCAGACTGCACAACCTGATTTCCGCCGCAGCCCGGCGGCAGGCCGGCAACCAGCTTTTGAATCTTGCCGAGCCGCTTTTCCGTGGGCTTCGTGAATCCGAAGAAATCCGAAAACCTTCCGCCACTCTTCCCTTTCGTGAAGAACATCCGATCCCAGAACTCGGCATTCGCCTGCGGGTTGTATCCCGCCGCACCGATCACGTAGACGCCGATGTGGTCGGCCTCCTCCTGCTTGTCGTCATCATCGCCTCCGCTGCTGCTGTGCGCACGCAGCCGGGCCTCCTGGAGTTGCTGGAACTTCGCGAATACATCCGCGCGATCACCGACGCTGCTCACACCCATCAGCCGCTTCAGATCGCGTGTCGTCTCGAACGCGAACTGGTGAGACGCGATATGCCCCATCTCGTGGCCAAGCACAGACGCCAGCTCATCGTCGCTCTTCGCCTCGGCTGCCAGCTTGCGGGTCAGGTAGATTCTTCCGCCGGCCAGACTGAAGCCGTTCACCTCAGGCGAGTCCACCAGTTGCACCCGAAAATGAATGTGCGTTTCGGGCAACGTGGCGGCCAGCCGGTCTACGATCGCCTGCACATACGCGTTTTCGGCGGGGTCGCGAATCAGCCGGAACTCCGACTCGACCTCCTCCGCCATTGCATCGCCGAGCCACTCCTCCTGCTGCTCGCTGAAATAGTTCGGCCGCGAGTCAGGAGCCACGATCGGCGGCGTTCCACAAGCCTGTTTCGGCTGCGGAGCAGCAGGCTGTTGAGCAACCGTGCACAGTCCCACACACACAACAAGGGCCGGCGCGAAGAGTCGAACCGCGTTTGAAGAAGTCATAAGCGACCGAGGAAGGATCGCCCGAAGCATACCATCTGATTCAGCTGCGCCCGACTATCCGAACCGGGGTACTTAAGTACCTCGAGTGCGGCAGGGCTCATATTCGCGATTCCTACAGCGTTCTTGCCGGCCTTCTTGTCGAAGACCCAACTGCGTCCCCGGTGCCATCGCTGTACACCCGCACCGCACGCCCGCCGACGATCACCTTGTCGTGCACCTCGCTCTCGCAGAACGGATCGTCGACATTCTCCGTATCGAGCACCTGCCGCCACGGTCTCCCATTCGGCGGGTCCGGCAGCATATACTCCACGCCGCTCTCCGCCGCATTCACCAGGATCAGAAAGCTGTCATCCATCACCTGCTCTCCATCCTCATCCATCACGCCCAACGTGCGGCCGTTGAACATCACGCCGATCGATTTGCTCCACGCCTCATTCCACACCTGGTCGGAGATCTCGTTTCCGTCCGGTCCGTACCACGCCACATCGCGCACCACCGAGCCGCGAATCGTGCGGTCCTGGAAGAACCGCCGCCGATGCAGGTTCGGATGCTTCTTGCGGAGCTCAATCAGCTTCGACGTGAACTCCAGCAGTCTCTTCCGCGGCTCATCGAGCTTCCAGTCGTACCAGGTGAGCTCGTTGTCCTGGCAATAGCAGTTATTGTTTCCGCACTGGCTGCGCGCAAACTCATCGCCGCCAGCCAGCATCGGCACGCCCTGGCTCATCATCAGCGTCGTAAGAAAGTTGCGCATCTGCCGCTCGCGCATCGCGTTGATGTTGGGATCATCGGTCGGCCCTTCTACGCCCATGTTCCAGCTGTCGTTGTTGTCGGCGCCATCTTTGTTGTCGTCGCCATTGGCCTCGTTGTGCTTTTCGTTGTAGCTCACGAGATCGCACAACGTGAAGCCGTCATGCGCGGTAATAAAGTTGATCGACGCCGACGGTGTGCGTCCTTCACCCTGATACAAGTCGCTCGATCCGGTGATGCGATAGGCGAAGTCCGAGAGCTGTCCGCTGTCGCCCTTCCAGAAGCGCCGCACGGTGTCGCGATACTTGCCGTTCCACTCCGCCCACAGCACCGGGAAGTTGCCCACCTGGTATCCGCCCTCGCCGACATCCCACGGCTCCGCGATCAGCTTCACGTCCGCCAGAGTGGGATCCTGGTGAATCGTGTCGAAGAACGCGCTCAGCTTATTGACGTCGTGCAGTTCGCGCGCCAGCGTCGACGCAAGGTCGAAACGGAAGCCGTCGACGTGCATCTCCGTCACCCAGTACCGCAGGCTATCCATCACCAGCTTCAGCACCTGCGGGTGATACATGTTCAGCGTGTTTCCCGTGCCCGTGTAATCCATGTAGAACTCCTGGTTATCCGGCACGGTGCGGTAATACGTCAGGTTGTCGATGCCCTTCCACGAGAGCATCGGCCCCATGTGATTGCCCTCGCACGTGTGGTTGTAGACCACGTCGAGGATTACCTCGATGCCCTCCTGGTGCAGCCGCTTCACCATTCCCTTGAACTCGGCGACCTGCTCGCCCTCACTCCCACTCGAGCTGTAGCGCGACATCGGAGCGAAGTAGCCGAGCGTGTTATACCCCCAGTAATTGCGCAATCCTTTATCGACGAGATTCCCCTCATCGATGAAGTCGTGAACAGGAAGCAGCTCTACCGCCGTGATCCCCAGCTTCTTCAGGTACTCGATGCTTGCCTCGTGCGCGAGCCCCGCATACGTTCCGCGCAGCTTCTCCGGAATCTTCGGGTTCCTCATCGAAAACCCGCGCACGTTCATTTCGTAAATAATGGAATCTGCGATCGGAGTCTGCGGCGCGCAATCGTCGCCCCAGTCGAAACGGCTTTCGATGACGATTCCCTTCGGCACGGCCGCCGCGCTGTCCTGCTCATCGATCTTGCGCGGATCGCCCGCGGTCACATCGTACGGAAAGATCGGCGCCTTCCAGTCCACCTCGCCCGTCAGCGCCTTGGCGTAGGGATCGACGAGCAGCTTCGCCGGATTAAACCGCTGCCCTTTCTCCGGCTCCCACGGTCCTTCCACCCGAAATCCGTATCGTTGCCCCGGCTTGATGTTGCGGATGAGCCCGTGCCACACGAACGCCGTACGCTCGCGCAACCGCACGCAATCCGTCTGGTTGCCCTGCTCGTCGAAGAAGCAGACATGGACGGCCGTCGCGTTCTCTGAGTACACCGCGAAGTTCGTTCCCTGCTCGGTTGAGGTGGCGCCCAGCGGATACGGCTTTCCAGGTAAAAGTGTGCGCGGCATGGCCTGCGCCTCCATTGAAATGGTGATTTCCCGTCTGTTTGGCCGGGGTGCATCACGATAGATGCGTTCGCGATGGCAGAAGCTGTCTACTCTACGCCCAGCGTGACAGCCACTGAATGCACCACGACATTACCGGCAAGATTCGTCCCCGTCGCCTGCACCTGAATCGCGAAGCTCTGGACCGGCAGTACCGACTCAGACGCGGTCCGCGCCCCGCAGCCTGTAATGCCAAGCGTGCCAACGAAGATCAGCATCGCAAGCAGCCGCACCGGGGGGCGCCGACGTGGCCCGAAGATCAGAAGTAGCCCGCCACCCAAGAAAGCCAGGGCAACCTGGGGCGCGCCGCGCATGCGCTCTGCAGTCGCTGTCGCGGTCGTCACCGTCATCGTCACAGCTGCAGTCGAGACTCCCGGCACAACAACCGGCGGCGAGAAGCTCACCGCAGCACCTGCAGGCAAACCGCTCGCGCTCAGCGTTACCGCACCTGTAAATGGGCCGCCGCCTGCGGATGCGACGGACAGGCTGTAACTCGCGGTCGAACCCGCAACTACCGTCTGCTGCGAGCTACCTGTCGCTGCAACCGTGAAGTCGGGAAGGGCATTCACCGCCTCAATGAGATTCGCCGATGTGCTCGCGCGAAAGTTCGTGTCGCCCGAATACACAATCGAGAGTGAATGCGACCCGCTCGCCGGATTCAACTCCACCGCCGACGCCGTTCCGTTCACCAGCGAAGCCGTCGCGATCACCTTGCCGCCGTCGAGAAACTGAACCGTCCCCGTCGGCGTGCCCGAGGTCGTCGACGCCACACTCCCGCTCAATTGCAGCGGAAGCGTTGCGTACGCAGTCGATGGTAGAGCCATCGATGCAACCGTCGCCGCTTGCACGACCGTCAACAATCCCGAGTTCTCCGCCATAGAGACCGAGTAGTTTCCGCTGGCCGCTCCCGTAAGCGTCGCGGTGATCGGGTAACTGCCGACCGGCGCCATCGCCGGCGCGCTCGCGCTGAACGCCGCCGCGACGTTCCCCTGGTCCTGCGCCAGAACGCCTTCGAGCGTCCCTGTCAGCGCGGGTATCTGGGCGCCATAGCTCATCGTCGCCGCGGCGGCATTTGCAGTGATCGACGCAGGCTGCACTGCGAGCATCGCCGTCGCGGTGGCCGAAGGATGCAGACCATCGCCCGCATAGGTCGCGGTCAGCGTGTGATCGCCGGCGCTCAGGATCGGCAGCGCAATCGTCGCCGCACCCTGAGCCAGCGATCCGTTTGCAACCACCGTTGCACCGTCCGTAATCTGCACAGCACCCAGCGGCGTACCCGGACCGCCGGTCACGCTCATCGCGCTCTGTGCCGTGCCATAGACGGCACTTGGCGCACTCACGCTCAACACCGTCGCGCGTGAGCTCAGACCGGCCGGCGCATACTGCCGTCCATCGGCAAAGACGATCCGGAGGGTACCGCTGCCAGTGTCCGCAATGATCGGCCACCCAAACCTCGAAACCGCCGCGCTCACCGGCAGATTCTCCTGCGCGGAGATCGCCACGACACCGTCAGCGGGCACACCCTGCAGACCGCTCCCGGCGACCGACGCGATCGTGCCATCCGTCGCAACCCTGCGGAGGCGATGATTGTTCTGATCGGCGATGAACAGCTCACCCGCCGCATCGACCGCCAGCCCCATCGGCCGATTGAGCTCCGCCGAAACCGCAGGAGCACCATCGCCGCTGCTACCCGCAACTCCCGTTCCCGCAAACGTCGCGATCGTGCCCGCGCCGCTCACCACACGCACGCGCTGATTGCCCGTGTCGGCGATAAACACCCGCCCGTCCGCACTCGTCGCCACACCCGAGGGCTCTCTCAACTCGGCCGCGGTTGCCGCGCCGCCGTCTCCCGCAAAACCCTGGACGCCATTGCCGACGATCGTTTGAATTACACCCGCGCTGATCCGGCGCACACGCGCATTGCCGCGGTCGCAAACCAGCAGCGCCCCACTCGCATCGATTGCGATGGCCGCCGGTCCGTTGAAGGATGCAGCCGTCGCCGCGTCGCCGTCGCCGCTGAATCCGCGCACGCCGTTCCCGGCAAACGTGCTGATGGTCCCGCCCTGCACCGTCCGAATCCGTTGATTCCCCGCGTCCGCGATGTACAACGTTCCGTCGGACCGAACCGCAACACCCGCCGGCTCGTTCAGCTCCGCAGCCGTTGCCGCGCCGCCATCGCCAGAAAAGCCCTG
>DASYBN010000001.1:0-3487 GCA_036500785.1 Acidobacteriaceae bacterium | reverse complement strand
CGGTTGGTGTGGCTGTGCAGTGAGACGCCGGTGCTGAAGTCGCGGGCGGCGCCGGGGTTCTTCCACAGGTAGGAGATCTGCGATCGCTTCATGGCCGCTCCTCACACCTTGCGTATGCTCCTCACACCTTGCATGCTTAGTATGAGGATGGCCCCATGAATGGGGCATTACGCAGGCAAGAAGATGTCGTAACTTTCGTGCAACCTTAGTGCCAGATACGGAAAGGAACCGTACTAGTTACGGGCCGGAAGAGAGTAGGAGTTAGCGGGTTTTTGCTATGTCAGGGGCTAAGTCTGTCTGGGTCTCGGGCGGGTGTGCTCCATCGGAGGGTGCGACGTGACGGCTCTCCGGCTCCAGGTGGTTGGTTGTAAGTCCCTGCTGCAGAAGCGCAAAGGCCTCTTCCGGAGTGTCGGCGAACTGGAAGAGATCCAGATCCCCGGGCGAGATAGCTCCCTTCTCCACCAACACATCGAGGTTGATTACCGATTTCCAGTAAGTGGAACCATAGATGATGACCGTGATTTTCTTAGCCAGCTTGTCAGTTTGGGTAAGGGTGAGTATCTCGAAGGCCTCGTCGAGCGTGCCGAAGCCGCCGGGGAAGACGACCAGCGCCTTGGCGAGATAGGCGAACCAGTACTTACGCATGAAGAAGTAGTGGAATTCGAAGTTCAACGCGGGAGTGATGTAGCGGTTGGGAGCCTGCTCGAACGGCAGCTTGATGTTGAGCCCGACAGTGGGTCCACCGGCCTCGTATGCGCCGCGGTTGGCGGCTTCCATGATGCCGGGGCCGCCACCGGAGGTGACGACGAAGCGGCGCTGCCGGCCTTTCAGAGTCATGGACCACTGGGTCAGCATGGCGGCGAGCTTGCGTGCGTCTTCGTAGTAGTGCGCCATCTCGACGGCTGCCTCGGCGCGGCGGCATTTCAGATCGTTGGCGCTGCCGTCGTCCAACCTGCACGCGTCCAGTTCCGCGCCCTTTGCCGGCTGTTCATGATGCGGAGCCAGCTCGCGGGAGTAGGGACGGGCCAGCAGCTCCAGCTCGTGATTCGCGACATCGAGCGCGTTGAAGCGAGCAGAGCCGAAGAAGACGACGGTGTCGCGGATGCGCTCGCGGCGGAAACGGGCCAAGGGCTCAGCGTACTCCGCCATGATGCGGATCAGACGCCCGTCCGGGCTGTTGAGGAAGGTAGGGTTTTCGTATGCGAGCGATGCAGATTCCAACGGATTTGGCAGTTGATCGGACATAAAGAGGAGATTCTTAGCGGCGACGGCGGCGGAATAAGACGCTGAATGCGATCCAGATATTCAGCAGGCCAAGACCGGAGACGATGCCTCGCACCCAACCCTGCGCCATGAAGTTGGCCACCGTGGGCCAGTTGTTGATGAAGGCATTCGTCGTCCACACGCTGCGCCACGGCAGCAGAAAGACCAGCACACCGACGTAGAGACGAAGAATGACGAACAGCGTGACCTCGATCACCAGCAGCCAGCGCGGGATCTGCCTTTGCTGCTGTTGCGGTGCGGGCTCAACCGCGGTTGCCGGCTCATTGGGCGCGCTGAAGAGGTTTCCCTGGTTCGCCATTCATTACCTGCAAAGTTCAAGGAGCGGCCGGAACGGCCGCTCCCTAATATTCAAGCTTACACGCTGGGACAGACAAAGGCAGACCACACCAGACGACCACAGACAACTGCAGTAGAGACATTCCTGAAGCGGGACTTCTGCTTTTGTCTGTCGTCGTCTGCAGTGGTCTGTCTTTGACTTCTATTGCGCTACCGGCTGCGCATTGCGCCTCGGACGGCGGTTCGCCTGCAGGATCTTCTTGCGCAGGCGCAGCGACTTGGGCGTGACTTCGACCAGTTCATCTTCTGCGATGAACTCGATGGCCTGTTCAAGGTTAAGTGCCTTCACCGGCACGAGACGGATGGCCTCGTCGGCGCTCGACGCGCGCATGTTGGTGAGCTTCTTTTCGCGCACCGCGTTGACATCAAGATCGTTGTCGCGCGAGTGCTCGCCGACGATCATGCCTTCGTAGACCTCGACGCCAGGATTCACCAGCAGCACGCCGCGGTCCTGCAGACCGTCGAGCGCGTAGGCGGTGGTGGTGCCGGCGCGGTCCGCGATGAGCGCCCCGGTGGGCCGCTGCGGAATCTCCCCCTGATAGTGGATGTAGCCATCGAAGAGCGCATTCATCACGATGGTGCCGCGCGTCTCGGTAAGCATCTCGGAACGCAGCCCGATGAGGCCGCGCGAGGGCACGCGGAACTCCATGCGCACGCGTCCGGAGCCGTGATTGGTCATCTTCACCATCTCGCCCTTGCGCGGTCCGAGGCGCTCGATGACGGTGCCGACGAAGTTCTCCGGGATGTCGATGGTGAGGTGTTCGACCGGTTCCATGGTCTTGCCGTCGACGACGCGGGTGACGATTTCGGGCCGCCCGACCATGAGCTCGTAGCCTTCGCGGCGCATCATCTCGATGAGGATTGCGAGCTGCAGCTCGCCGCGGCCGAGGACCTTGAAACTGTCGGGTGAGCCGCTCTCTTCGACGCGAATGGAGACGTTGGTGAGCAGTTCCTTGTCCAGACGCTCGCGCAGATTGCGGCTGGTGACGTACTGCCCTTCGCGGCCGGCCGTGGGTGAGTTGTTGACGGAGAACTGTATGGCGATGGTGGGCTCATCAATGACGATGGGCGGCAGCGGCTTGGGGTTCTCGAGGTCGACGATGGTCTCGCCAATGGTGATACCTGTGACGCCGGCGATGGCGACTATGTCGCCGACCACGGTCTCGGTGATGTCGGTGCGCTTGAGCCCTTCGAAGGAAAAGAGCTTGGTGATCTTGGTCTTCTGCAGTGAGCCATCGCGCTTGGAGATGTTGATCTCATCGCCGGTCTTGAGTGTGCCGTTGAAGACGCGGGCGATGCCGAGGCGACCGAGGTAGTCGGAGTAGTCGAGGTTGGTGACCTGGATCTGGAGCGGACCCTTGGCGTCCCCAGGGGCCGGGGGCAGCGCCTTGAGGATGGTCTCGAAGAGCGGCTGCAGGTCGGTGCCCGGAGTGTCGAGCGAGAGCGAGGCAGTGCCCTGCTTGGCGTTGGTGTAGAGCACCGGGAAGTCGAGCTGGTCCTCTTCGGCGTCGAGGTCGATGAAGAGGTCGTAGACCTCGTTCAGGACCTCCTGGGCGCGGGCATCGGGGCGGTCGATCTTGTTGATGACCAGGATGGGAGGGAGCTTGGCTTCGAGGGCCTTGGAGAGGACGTAGCGGGTCTGCGGCAGCGGACCTTCGGAGGCGTCGACCAGCAGCATGACGCCATCCACCATCTTGAGGGCGCGCTCGACTTCGCCGCCGAAGTCGGCGTGGCCGGGGGTGTCGACGATGTTGATCTTGGAGTCCTTGAAATGGATCGCCGTGTTCTTGGCCAGGATGGTGATGCCGCGTTCCTTCTCGAGCTCATTCGAGTCCATGACGCGCTCGATGACGGTCTCGTTGCTGCG